>DAIDKG010000571.1 GCA_027450125.1 Bordetella sp.
GTGCTGGCGGGCGCCTTCAAGACTGACGCCTGCTCGGATCGCGACCCTTATCGCGATCTGGTCTTCGCTGGGCTCATCGGCTTGCAGGATCCGGCGCGAGCCGACGTTCCCCAGGCGATACGGGATTGCACCTGTGCGGGCATCCGCGTCGTCATGGTGACGGGTGATCATGCGGTCACGGCCCGCAGCATCGGGCACGCGGTGGGGCTAGGGGACACGGAGGTCGCGCAGGGCGTGGATATCGCGCATGTTCTATCCAGGCCCGCCCACGAGATCAAACGCTTCGGGATCTTTGCGCGCGTGAGCCCGGCCGAGAAGCTGGCCATCGTGGACGCATACCAGAAAGCCGGCGAAATCGTCGCGATGACCGGCGACGGCGTGAACGACGCGCCGGCGCTGAAGCAGGCCGATATCGGCGTGGCGATGGGCTTGCGGGGCACCGACGTCGCGCGCCAGGCAGCGGCAATGATCTTGCTCGATGATGCCTTTCCCACCATCGTCAAGGCGATAAGGGAAGGGCGGGTCATCTTCGATAACATTCGCCGCGTTGCCGTCTATCTCCTGTCCTGCAATCTGTCCGAAGTGCTGGTGGTCGGCATTGCGATAGCGGCTGCGCTGCCGTTGCCGATCCTGCCGCTGCAGATCCTGTACCTGAATCTGGTCACCGATGTTTTTCCCGCTTTCGCCCTGGCCATGGGCGATGGCGAGCGCGATGTCCTGGGCCGGCCGCCGCGCAACCCGAAGGAGTCGATTCTCGGCCCTCGGCGCTGGGCGGCCATTGTGCTGCAGAGCGGGCTGATGACGGCGGCCACCTTTGCGGCGCTGGGCCTGGCGCTCCGGGCCGACCGGCAAAGCGACGCCGTCGTCACCACCACCTTCCTGACCATCGCTTTTGCGCAGTTATGGCACGTTCTCGACATGCGCGACAGCCGCGCCGGCGTTTTCATCAACGAGGTCACCCGCAACCCGTGGGTCTGGGGCGCTCTGGGCCTGTGCACCGCTTTGCTCGTCGTTCCGCTGTACTGGCCACCGCTTGCCAGGACCTTGCATCTTGTGCCTCCGAGCGCGGCCATGTGGGGCATCATCGCCGGATGCAGCCTGATTCCGCTGCTGCTCAGCCAATTGGGCCATGCCGCCGTGGCAGCTTGGGCTCGGCATGCGGATCGCTGGGAAGGCCGCGGTACTTGACGGCTCGGGCAAGGCTGCATGCCCGCGAGTCCGACTCAATAATTCGCATAATGTATATTATGTAAAGTAGAGAATATTTAGCCCCGATGCTTTGGTAGCATGCCTGCTTGGTTTGCCGGGACAGGCTTGAGCGCTCCGCTCGCAGCCGAGTAACCGGCCGTCGAGTTCTTTACGTTTCGGACAGGAGCCCCGCCAATGCAACTCTTTGGCATATTTACCAGACGCGGAGCCGCTCCCGTGACGGCTGCCGCCGGGCTGGCGCAATCCACACATGTCACCGGCCAGGGTCAACTGCTGGCAAGCCTGCTGGCCATGGCGTGGTTCGTCGAGGCCCGCGACCCCTATACCGGCGGACACCTATGGCGCGTCTCGCGCTATGCCCAACTGATGGCCCAGGAGCTCGGGCTGGCGCCCGCTGACGTTGCACGTATAGGCCTGGGCGGTTTTCTGCACGACCTGGGCAAGATCGGGGTTCCGGATGCGGTGCTGCGCAAGCCGGACAGACTGACCGACGAGGAGTACGCCGTCATCAAGACGCATCCTGCCATGGGAGCGCGCATGCTGGCCGGACACCCCTTGGCAGAACTCGTGCTCGACGCGGTGCGGTTGCACCACGAGCGTCCCGACGGGAAAGGCTACCCGTTGGGCCTGAGCGCCGGCGACATCCCCCAAATGGCGCGAATCGTCGGCGTCTGCGACGCCTTTGACGCCATGACCAGCCATCGGCCTTACCGCAGCGGGATGCCGCTGGAAAAAGCGCTGGGCATCATCCGCAGCGAAAGCGGCACGCAGTTCGATGCGAAAAGCGCGCAAGCATTGATCCGGCTGGGAGAGCGTGGCGCGTTGCAGCACGTGATGGGCCACAGCACCGACGGCATCCCCTTGCAGCAATGCCCTGCTTGCGGACCGACGCTGGTGCTGACCCGGCGCAGCAGCAGCGGCCAGCTGCTCTATTGCCGCAATTGCGCCACCGAATTCAAATTGACCGCAGCGGCAGACGGCCTGCAGGCCGCCCCGACGGGCGGCGTGGGCTCGCCTGCGGACCTGACTCCGGAGCTGGATTCGGACCTGATCCAGGAGACGGTCGCCGCGGCCGTAGCGCAACTGCCGGCAGGCCTGATCGGCGATCCGGGCGGCGCCGGACGCGGGACAGCCTGATGGACCGGCATCCGCCCTTTAGCGCGCCGACGGCCCGAAAACCTTGAGTTCGGAAATCGTACGCAGGAATGTAATGATGTCTTCCCGGCTGAGCATGCCCACGACCTGGCGTTCGCGGGTGACCGGCAACTGATTGACGCCGTTGCGGTCCATCACCTGCAGCGCAGTCCAGAGTTCGGCGTCGGCCTCGATGGATTTTGCTTTTTCCATGGGCAGCATGGCCTGGTCCACGCGCGTTGCTGCCCATTGTTGCGCAGGAACGGCCCTGATCTGATGCAAGGTCGCCAGGCCCGCGATCTGCCCGTCGCGCTCGACGAGAAAGCTGCGCTGCCCGCTGCCCAGTACAAACCGGTCCACCAGTTCCTGCAGCGCCATATCGGCCGGGACAGTGACGCAATGCGCGCGCATGGCTTGCGCCACACGGTGACCCGCCATCACGTCCTGCATGCGAGCCTGCATGACTTGCGCGTGCGCGGCGCTGTCGAGGAACCAGCCGATGAAGGCGAGCCAGAGGCCCGAGCTCGCATTGCCGTGCAGAACCTGAAGCACCCCCATGAAAATGAACAGCAGGCCAAAAAAGCGACCTACGTTTGCGGCGAAGAGCGTGGCGCGCCGAAGACTGCGGGTCGCTGCCCAGACGATGGCGCGCAGGACGCGCCCGCCGTCGAGCGGATAGCCGGGAATCAGGTTGAACAGCGCCAGGGAGAAATTGACGTAGGCAAGATAACTTGCCATGCCGGACAGCGGCCCCGTTGCCCCGAGCAGAGGCTGCGCGCCGAAGAACACGGCAGCCAGCAGCAGGCTTGCCAGGGGGCCTGCGACGGCAATGAAAAATTCCGCCATGGCGCTGGGCGGCTCGGCGTCGATTTGGGCGACGCCCCCGAAAATGAACAGCGTGATGCTGCGCACGGAGATTCTGTAGCGCAGGGCAACGGCAGCATGTCCCAGTTCATGCAGCAGCACGCTGGCAAAAACCAGAATGGCCGTCATGGCGCCGGCCGCCCAGTACAGCGTCGGCGTCAAGTGCGGATAATCGGCGGGAAAATAGCCGGCCGCCAGCGTCCAGGTCAGCAGCGCGAAAATGACGAACCAGGAATAATCCAGGCCTATGGGAATCCCCATGATCCTGCACAACGGAATGCTGTGTCCGGCCATATGTGTCGCGCTCCCGCGTCATGCAGAGGAAACTGCCCAACCGGAAAGTTACGTGCAATCGAGCGTATGGGCGTTGACCCAGATCAAGCGCCTGGCTGCCCTGCCCCCTGGTGTGCGGCGTAGGCCGAGGCAGCTCAGCAGGCTTGCCGTGCGCGCGCAGGCGATTCGAGCACGAGCTTGCCGTTCGCCGCGCCGGAGCGAAGCAGTTCGTGCGCTTGCTGGGCCTGATCGAGCGTGAAGCGCCGGTCATCCAGGCGAGGCGTCAGGCCGCCCTCTTCCACCAGCTTTCTTGCCTGCTCGAGAATGCGTCCATGGGCTTCGCGCCCCTCGCCCGTGAGTAGAGGACGCAGCGTGAACACGCCCGCATAAGTCGCCGAACGAAAGGACAGCGGGGCAAGGGAATGCGTGCCCCAGCCCAGCGAACTGGTTACCTTCCCGTACCGGCGCACCGCGTGGAAGGCGGCATCGAGCGCGCCGACGCAGTCGTAGACGACGTCAAAGCCCCGGCCGGCGGTGAACTCGTCGACATACGCCTGCACGGGCGTATTGCGATCGATCGGGACGGCGCCGATGGATTTCAGATACCCGGCAGCGTCGCCGCTATCGAGGCCGAAAGTCTGGGCGCCGCGGGCACGCGCGAGTTGCAGGGCGACGTGCCCTACGCCGCCAGCGCCGCCGATCACCAGGACCTTGTCCCCGGGTTGCACGTTAGCCATGTCCACCATGCCCTCCCAGGCGGTGATGATGGCCAGCGGCAGCGCGGCTGCCTGGCGCATGGACAGATTGGCAGGTTTTCTGGCCAGCAGGCGCGCATCCACCGAGGCAAATTCGGCCATCGAACCTTGTACGCCGGCCACGCCGCCAGCCATGGCCCATACCGGGTCGCCGGGAGCGAAACCGGTCACGCCGTCGCCGACCTGTTCGACGGTTCCCGCCAGATCCATCCCCAGAACTGCAGGCAAGGGATGTCGGGCATGATCGGCGGCGCCCGCGCGGATTTTGGCGTCGAGCGGATTCACGCCGCTGGCGTGGATCCGGACCAGAACCTCCCCTGCGCCGGCCTGCGGCATGGGCAACTCGGTCCGGCGAAAGGGGGCGTCGGGGGCATCCACCACCAGGGCCTGCATGGTCTGCTGCGTCATTTCCATTCTCCAAAAAAGACAGTAGCTTCACTGTAGGATGGAAAAATATGCATGAAAATACCTACAATTGAACTTTATCCATGCAAAAATGAATGATCTATGGACTGGAGTGATCTTCGGATATTCCTTGCCATTGCGCGGGAAGGCAGTCTGGGCGGCGCAGCCCGCGCACTGGGGCAGACCCAGCCGACAATGGGGCGGCGCCTGAGAGCGCTGGAGCGGCAGGTCGGGCATGTGCTGTTCCAGCGCACGCAGCACGGCTTTGTTGCTACGGATGAAGGGCAGGCCCTGCTCGTCCATGCGGAAAGAATGGAGATCGAGTCGCTCGCCGCGATCAGGGAATTGTCCGGCGCCGAAACACGGCTCTCGGGCCTGCTCAGGGTTTCCTGCTCGGACTGGTTCGGGTCCTTGTTGCTGGCGCCCGTCATCGCGGAATTCACCGGACGCCATCCCGGCGTGGTGGTCGAACTGCTCACCGATCCGCGCCTCTACAGCCTCCCGCATCGGGATGCGGACTGCGTGATGCGCATCCTGCCTTTCGAAGATCCCGACGTGGTGAGCCGGCGATTGCTGCGCACGCACTATGCGGTATACGGCCGGCCAGGCCTTGGGCACGCCACTCCCGGAGACGGCGCGGGATGCCACCTGGTTCTCATGGATACCGCCTTCGGCGGGATGCCCGACGTCCAATGGATAACGCGGCGATTGCCCAACGCCGTCGTCGCGGCGCGCAGCAACAGCCGCGAGACCCAGGCGCGTCTGTGTGCGCTCGGGGTCGGGCTGGCCGTCCTGCCCCGTCCCATGGGCGACGCGACGCCCGGCATCGAACCCATCGACCTGGGCGAACCCCCGCCGCCGCGGGACACCTGGCTGGGCTATCACCGCGACATGCGCAGGCAGCCGCGCCTGAGTCGATTCGTGGAACTTGTCGTGGCCAGGCTTGCGGCGGCAGGTTCGTAGTTCACGGCCCACAGTCTGGACGGATCGGGCGGTCACGGTTCCCTGGCGGCAGCTCAGTGCATGGCTGGTTTGACCTTCCGCAAGTTTCATGGATAACTTGCCACGTATGCCTACTTTCAGAAATCCACAATGCCTCTGCATACCTGGCTCGCCTTCGTCGGCGCGAGCGTCATCCTGCTGCTGATACCCGGTCCGACCATGCTGCTGGTCATCGGGGATGCGCTGGCCAATCGCGGACGGTCGGTCTGGAGCACGATCGCCGGCGTCGCGGCCGGGGACACGACATCGATGTCGATTTCGCTGGCCGGCGCGGGCGCCCTGCTCGCGGCATCAGCCGCAGCCTTCACGGCGCTCAAGCTCGTCGGCGGGACGTATCTGGTCTATCTGGGCGCGAAGTCCATGCTGAACGCGCGGCGCCTGCACGGCGACGCGGCGCAGGCCGCCTTGCCAGGGCGGCGCAAATCCGCGCGCCAGCGTTTCGTGTCGGCCTGGGCAGTGACCGCGCTCAACCCCAAGGGCATTGTTTTTTTTGTGGCATTCGTGCCGCAGTTCATCTCGCC
>DAIDKG010000572.1 GCA_027450125.1 Bordetella sp.
CTACAAGATCGAGTTCATCCAGCGCAAGGGGCGCCAGGCCTGACGCGGCGGCGCCAACAGACCCGCCCATGATCCACCCCATCCTCAAGATGGGCGACCCGCGCCTGCTGCGCGTGGCCGCCCCCGTCGCCGATTTCGGCACGTCCGAGCTGGAACAGCTGGTCGCCGACATGTTCGAGACCATGATCGCAGCCCACGGCGTGGGACTGGCTGCACCGCAGATCGGCGTGGACCTTCAACTGGTGATCTTCGGCTTCGAGCACCACGAGCGTTACCCGGACGCTCCGGCCGTGCCGCTCACCGTGCTCTGCAATCCGGTCATCGCGCCGCTGTCGGACGACATGGAAGAAGGCTGGGAAGGCTGCCTCTCCGTGCCCGGCATGCGCGGCGTGGTGCCGCGCTACAGCCGCATCCGCTACAGCGGTTTCGACCCACATGGCGCTCCCATCGAGCGCGAAGCCGAGGGCTTTCATGCCCGCGTGGTGCAGCACGAATGCGACCACCTGATCGGCCGCCTCTATCCCTCGCGCATCCGCGACTTCACGCGCTTCGGGTTCACTGAGGTGCTATTTCCAGGAATGGATCCGAACAGCGACGATTGACCGCAGTCAGGAGGTCCCAATACGCAAGCCCGACTGTCCCTGCGCCGATTCCACACGCTGGAGGGCGGTCGACAGCGGCTTCGCAGGCTTGCTCGCGCCGGACGACACGGCGCTCGCCGATGCGTTGAAGGCCAACGCCCAGGTTGGCCCGCCCACGCAAGATTTTTTTGCATTGCGAGGCCAGCTGCCTGCCCTGCTCGTTCAAATCGCGGGAGCCCGCCGGGCGCGTGAGATCGGCATGCCGGGCGGTTCGAGCATTGCCGCTCATTCCCAAATGTTCGCGGCAGGGTGTAGGCCCTCGTGGGAGCGCCTTTGAGCCGGGGCAGTCCGCGTAGCGGACTTCGGCCGCCTAAGGCGGCGGCCGAACCCGACACAACGAAGCGGACACGAGGGCCTACGCCCCGCCGCGAGCTTGCCGGCAAGAACTCAGAAAACAAACACAACGGCAATCACTCAAACCCAACCGCAACAGCGCATCACTTCTTCGGCTCCGGCAAATAAGGAATGATGGCGTGAGCAATATTCGGCAAGGCCAGACTTTGCAGCCACACCTTCCCCGGCCCCGACAGATTCGCCACGAACAAGCCGTCCCCGCCGAAGAGCGCATTCTTGATGCCCTTCATCAGCGTCATTTCGAACCCCACGCCGGCCTCGAACATCCCGATATGCCCTGGATGCACGCGTAGCGACTCGCCCGGCGCCAGGTCGTAGAAGACCACGTCGCCGCCCAGTTCCACCCAAGCCTGCCCGCTGCCGCCCAGCTTCTGCATGATGAAGCCTTCCCCGCCGAAAATGCCGGCGCCCAGCGACCTCTGGAAGCCGATCGCCAGTTCCACGTCCTGCGTGCCGCATAGAAAGCCATGGCGGTGCACCATGTAGCCGGACTGCGGATCGAGCTCGACCTGGACGATCTGGCCCGGCATCTTGGAGGCGAAGGCCACCATGCCCTCGCCCGAGGGCACCGCGTAGGTATTGAGGAACAGCCCGCCTCCGGACAAGGCGCGTCCTATCGCGCCGAAAATCCCCTTGGAACCGCCTGCACCCATCTTGGTCTGCAGCTCGACATTGGCGGACATCCAGGAAAACTGCCCGGGCTCGGAGATGATCTGCTCGCCCGGCCCGAAGGTCAGTTGCAGGACCGGCATGGTGTTGCCCGAGATTTCAGCTTGCATTGCGACTCCCTGTGAAATTGGATGAGGCGATTCGTGTCGGCGGTGCCAGCATGTATCATCGAGCAGTCCTGCCCTTGCCAGCGGTTCCCGGCCTTATAACGTAGCCTGAAGACGCGCCCGTGAAAATCGTCATTGCCCCCGATTCCTTCAAGGAAAGCCTGTCCGCGCCGGCGGTGGCGCAGGCCATCGCACAGGGCGTCCTGCGTGCGGCGCCGCATGCGCAGGTCCTCTGCGTGCCCATGGCCGACGGCGGCGAAGGCACGGTGCAGGCTGTGCTGGCCGCCACCCGCGGACAGTGGCGCGAAGCCGAAGTGCGCGGCGCGCTGGACGAACCGCGCCAGGCCGGCTGGGGCTGGCTGGGCGCGGGCAGCGCCGTCATCGAGATGGCCACGGCCGCCGGCCTGGAACTCATCGCGCCCGATGAACGCCGGCCCCTGCGCGCCAGCAGCTACGGCGTGGGCCAGCTTGTGCGCACCGCGCTCGACGCGGGCGCCACCCGCATCATCCTGGGCCTGGGCGGCTCGTCAACCAACGACGGCGGCGCCGGCATGATCGCTGCGCTGGGCGCGCGCCTGCTCGATGCGCAAGGCCGCGAACTTCCCGGCGGCGGCGGCGCGCTGGGTGCGCTGGCCTCGATAGACCTGTCCGGCCTGGATCCGCGCCTGAAACAGACGCGCTTCGACGTGGCCTGCGACGTCGACAATCCGCTGTGCGGCGCCAAAGGTGCCGCACACATATTCGGACCGCAAAAGGGCGCCACGCCCGATCAGGTGCTCGAGCTCGACCGCAATCTGTCGCACTACGCCGACGTCTGCGCGCCTCACGTGGCGCGCGACGCCCGCGACTTGCCCGGCGCGGGCGCGGCCGGCGGCCTGGGCTATGCGGCGCTGGCCTTTCTCGGGGCGAGCTTTCATCCCGGCGTGGAACTGGTGGCCGAGATCAGCGGCCTGGAGCAGGCCCTGCAAGGCGCGGCACTGGCCTACACCGGCGAAGGCCGGATGGACGCCCAGACCCTGCACGGCAAGACGCCGGCCGGCGTGGCCCGCATGGCGCGCAAGTTGGGCGTGCCCGTCGTGGCCCTGGCCGGCTCGCTGGGCGAAGGCTACGAAGCCCTGCACGACATCGGCATCACCGCCGCCTTCAGCCTGGCCGGCGGCCCGATGAGCCTGGCCGAAGCGGTCAGGCAGGCGCCCACCCTCCTGGCCCAGCGCGCCTGCGATGCGACGCGGCTGTGGCTGGCGGCAGGCAAGCGCCGCCTTTAGGGCCTGCTGACAGGCCGTAGTGTCGTGTTCCAGAAATTTGCGCCCATGAAATCGTGCCTTCGCACGCAGAGCGGCGTTGCAAATCCTCGCGATAGCTTGGACTATCGCTGCGGTCTGCGCCTTGCCCCGCGCACGAATCCATCGATTTCATTTTGGGCTCGAGCTTCCGGGACACGACGCTAACTCACATCGGCATCCAGGAGCAGCCGCCCCTGCAGCTTGCCATTGAGCTTCTTGACCAGGCCGGAAGCCTCCTGCATGTGTTCGGACATCAGGCGCCGCACCGCCTCGGCGTCGCCGGCGCGCGCCGCCGCCACG
>DAIDKG010000573.1 GCA_027450125.1 Bordetella sp.
GTCGTTGACGGCAGACACCAGCAGCTCGCCCATCGGGCTGCGCACGCTGTACATCCACAGATTGCCCAGAAAAAAGCGCTCGGTGATCTGCCCTGCACAACGGCCGGAGCCGGGCGCGGTGCAGGTGATTTTCTACGGGCGCAGCGCCATGACGATGGGGCCGCCCGCGGGCGCCCCGTCGGGCACGGCCATGCGCACCGGGCCGACCCTGGCGCAAGCAGACCCGTCCGGGCCCGGCTGCACCATCGCCTGCAACAGATTGGTCTTGCCGACGAAAGTCGAGATGAAGGCGTTGCGCGGGTGTTCATATACCGACAGGGGCGTGTCCACCTGAGTGATGCGGCCGGCTTCCATCACGACCACGCGATCGCTGATGGACATGGCCTCGGCCTGGTCATGCGTGACCATGATGGTGGTCGTGCCCACCTTGCGCTGTATCTCGCGCAATTCGAACTGCATTTCCTCCCGCAGCTTGGCGTCCAGGTTGGACATCGGTTCGTCCAGCAGCAGCACCGGCGGCTCGATGACCAGCGCGCGCGCCAGCGCCACGCGCTGGCGCTGGCCACCCGAAAGTTCGCGCGGGTATCGGTCCGCAAAGCTGTCCAGGTGCACCAGCGCCAGCGCCTGCTCGGCGCGCTCGCGGCGCCGGGCTGCGGGTATCTTGCGCATTTCCAGGCCGAACTCGACGTTCTGGCGCGCCGTCATATGGGGAAACAGCGCATACGTCTGGAACACGATGCCCAGGCCGCGGGCATTGGCCTTGGCCCGGGTGATGTCCACGCCATCGAGTTCGATCGAGCCCTCGGTCACCTCGGCGAATCCGGCGATCATCTGCAGCGTTGTGGTCTTGCCGCAGCCCGACGGCCCCAGCAACGACACGAACTCGCCCTTTTGCACTTGCAGGCTGAAATCCCGCACGACGTGCAGGCTGCCGTACTGCTTGGAAACATGGCTCAGACGCAAAAAGCTCATCAATCACTCTCCGGCACCGGACGGGCCTCGCACTGCGGAAGGACTTCAATTGGTATTTCAATTATTAGAGATACATAACGAAGTACACCTATATGAAAACCCTAATAATGGAAGATTTATTTAATTTATTCTGTTAAATGGAATAAAATACGGAAAAATTCCATTGCCATTCCGTTTATACGCCATGCCTGAACTCAACGATGATGCGCATCAGCGCAGCGCCATGCATCGCACTTTCCAGATCCTGCGCGCGCTGGGCGAGCAGCAGCGCGAAGGCGCACGTGTCACCTATCTGGCAAAGAAGCTGGGGCTGACCCAGGCCACCACCCATCGGCTGCTGCAGGGCCTGATGCAGGAAGGCATGGTGGAACAGGACAAGAACAAGATCTATCGGCTGAGCCTGGACTTCTTCTGCCTGGCGGCGCAGGCCGGCGCCGTGAACGATCTGCGTTCGCTGGCCCGGCCGGCCTTGCTGCGCCTGAACGCCAGCCTGAGCGACACCGTACTGCTGCTGGTGCGCTCGGGTTTTGACGCGGTCTGCCTGGACCGCGTCGAGGGTCAATATCCCGTGCGCACGTTCACGGGCGACGTCGGAGGCCGCGTCGCATTGGGCGTGGGACAAGGCGCGCTGGTCATCCTGGCCTATCTGCCTCAAGCCGAGCAGGAGGAAGTGCTGCACTACAATCTGCCGCGCATCCGGCATTACAGCGTCTACGACGAGGTCTACCTGCGCACCGAAATAAAGAAGACGCTGGCGCTGGGCTACAACGCCAGGAACAGCGGCTTGCTGCAAGGCATGGCCGGCATCGCCGTGCCGGTGTTCGACCGCAATCGCAATGTCGTGGCGGCGCTTTCGATCGGCACGCACGACAGCCGCCTGAGCGAGGAGCGCCTGCCCATCGTGCGGGACATGCTGGTGCGGGAAGCTCAGCAGCTCTCCGCCCTGGTCAACCCCTTCGATCCCACCTTGCGCTTTCCCATGCATTCCATGACGGCCGGCACGGCAGCGCCCATCGGCTAAAGGTCGCCTGCCCCGAGCGCCTGGCTGCATGCGCGGAGCCATCGACGTTATGCATCGACGGGACTGTGCTGCGCAGGCCGCAAAATGAAAAATGGCCGCAATTTGCGGCCATTTTTTTTTCGAGCAATCGGGCGAGGTCGCCCGCTTACGAGCCGTCGTTCGGGTTGTCGCCCTTGATCGCCTTTTGCGCGTCCGGCAGGATCTTGACGCCATACTGCTGGCGCAGCAGCTGCAGTACAGCCTGGTCCTCCGCCTGCCCCCAGGCCGAGGACATCTGCGCGGTCAGTCCGGCGCGATCGGCATCGCTCACCTTGCCGGCCTGGACGCTGTCCAGGCGCACCAGCGTGTAGTCCGAACCCACCGATACCCCGGCATAGGCCGGCTTGCCGTCCTTGCCAGGAGCCAGGCGCATGGCGGCCTCCAGCACCGGACGCTGCAGGCCCTGGCTCGCCTGGCGCGACACTGTCAGCGCATTGCCGAAACCTGCAGCGGCGCCGGCCTCGGGCGCCTGCGCCTGCAAGGCCTTGAGCGCGGCTTCGCCGGCCTGGCGTGCGGCGGCGGCGGAGCGTTCGGCCACAAGGCGGTCATGGATGACATTCTGCACGTCGGCTAGCGCAGGAATATGGGCCGGCGTCATCTTCAGCACGCGCACGGCCAGCATGGTGTCGGGCGAAAGCTCGATCACGCCGGAGTTGCTCTTGTCGCGCAGCACTTCGGGCGAGAACAAAGCCTGGCGCACACGCGGATTGTCCAACAGCGCGGCGTCGGGGCTGCCCGCCGCCGCGTCCGGACCTGCCTGCGTTGCCGGAAGCAGCCCGGAACGGGTTATGCCGGCAGCGGTGCGCAGCTTGACGCCCAGGGCGTCGGCGGCCGGTTGCAGGCTGTCGCGCTGGTCATAGACCAGCTTGGTGAGTTGGGTGGCCATGTCGGAAAAGCGCGTGGCGGCCATCTGCTTGGTGATCTCGCCGACGATCTGGTCGCGCACTGCGGCCAGTGGCTTGACGACGCCGGGCTGGAAATCCGTGACCTTGATGATGTGAAAGCCTGCGGGACTCTCCACGACACCGGACACCTGGCCCTTGGACAGCGCCGAAACGGCCTTTTCCAGGCCTGGCGGCACGTTCCAGCCCAGATCGCCGCCCTGCTGCGCGGAGCCGGCATCCTGCGAGAATTTCTTGGCCAGGTCGGCAAAACCGTCGGGGTTGGCCTGAGCCTGGGCATCCAGCTGCTCGGCACGCGCCCGGGCGGCCTTGCGCTGATCTGCCGTGGCATTGGCCGGCACCGCGATCAGGATGTGGCTGATGCGCCGGCGTTCAGGTTGGCTGAAACGGCCGATATTCTGCTTGTAGTAGCTTTCGATATCGCCATCCTTGACCTGCACGCCCTGCGTGGCCGCAGCCTCGTCGAGAACCAGATATTGGGCGCTCACCTGTTCTGGCACTTCGAGCTGCTGCTTGTGGGCGTCATACCATTTCTGGATGTCCTGCTGCGACACCTGCACCGCGGCACGATAGTCGGCGGCCTTGAAATCGCGCAAGGCCACCACGCGCTGCTGCGTCAGCATGGCCGCGATCGAATCGGCAACGGAAGACGGGACTCGCGCACTGGACGAGACCGGATCGAGCACCAGGCCCACCGACAATTGACCGCGCAGATTGGCCTCGAACCCGGCGGGCGTCAAACCCTGCGCGGCCAGCACCTGGCGATAGCGTTCGGGCGAAAAGCGGCCATTGTCCTGCACCTGGGGGATGGCCGCGATGGTGTCGCGCAACATGCCGTCCGACACCGACAGACGTGCCTTGGTGGCAACCAGCGCCAGCAGGCGGCGATCGATCAGGTTTTCCAGCAGCTGGCGGCGCGATGCCGGCGTATCGACCATGGCGGGGTCGAACTGGGAACCCATGCTGGCCTGCATCTGCTCGATCTGGCTGCGGTGCGCCGCATCGAACTCGGAGCGCAGGATGGCCTGCCCGTCCACTTCGGCCAGCTTGGGCTCGCGGTGCATGAAGCTTTCATAGCCCTGTATGCCGACCAGCGCAAAAGACGGCACGATCAAGATCATCAGGATGAACTGCATCCAGCGATTGTGGGTACGGAAGAACTCGAACATGGAATCCCGATCAAAAAAAGGCGAAAATTCGCCCTGGAACCTGCTTAACCCGAGGAGTTTACCGCGTTTCCTGCGCGCTATTCTCGCCCCA
>DAIDKG010000574.1 GCA_027450125.1 Bordetella sp.
CCGACAGCGCCTTCGCCTTTTCGTGCAATTCGCGCAACGTGGCAACCGTGGCCTCGGGCTGCACCATCGACTACCTGGCGCCGGGCTTCGAGGGCGATGTGCTCACGGCCGAGGCGCAGGAACGTTCGCTGGCCGGGCGCACGGGCGTCTACGACATCACCGTCACCAACCAGGACGGCCGCACCATCGCCATTTTCCGCGGCCGATCCTACCGCATCAAAGGGCAGGTCATCGGCGAGCCGGACCAAGCCTGAGGTTCGAATAAAACCCGCGCAGAGATAAAAGCAGGAGACATCATGAACACACTGAGCAAGCCCGGCCTGGACCCCATCGAACATGCCAGCCGCGATGAAATCGAAGCCCTGCAACTGCAGCGCCTGAAATGGACGCTGGCCCACGCCTACGACAACGTGCCCCACTACAGGCAGGCTTTCGACGATGCCGGCGTGCATCCGGACGATCTCAAGCAGTTGTCGGACATCGCCAGGTTTCCCTTCACGACCAAGAAGGATCTGCGCGAAAACTATCCCTTCGGCATGTTCGCCGTGCCGCGCGAGCAAGTGTCGCGGGTGCATGCTTCCAGCGGCACTACCGGCAAGCCGACCGTGGTGGGCTACACCAGGCAGGATCTGGACAACTGGGCCGGCCTGGTTGCGCGTTCGATCCGCGCGGCCGGCGGCAAGCCCGGCGACATCGTGCACGTGGCCTACGGCTACGGCCTTTTCACCGGGGGCCTGGGCGCGCACTACGGCGCCGAGAAACTGGGCTGCACCGTGATCCCCATGTCCGGCGGGCAGACCGAAAAGCAGGTTCAGCTGATCGAGGACTTCAAGCCCGACATCATCATGGTCACGCCCTCGTACTTCTGCAATATCCTCGAGGAGCAGCGCAGGCAGGGCATCGATCCGCGCGCCAGTTCGCTGCGCATCGGCATCTTCGGCGCCGAGCCCTGGACGGGCCAGATGCGCCAGGACATCGAGTCCGAGGCCGGCATCGATGCGGTCGACATCTATGGCCTGTCGGAAGTCATGGGGCCGGGCGTGGCCAGCGAGTGCGTCGAGACCAAGGATGGCCCGGTGGTGTGGGAAGACCATTTCTATGCCGAGATCATCGATCCGGCGACCGGCCAGCCCGTAGCCGACGGCGAGGAGGGCGAACTGGTCTTCACCTCGCTCACCAAGGAGGCCATGCCCGTCATCCGCTACCGCACGCGCGACTTGACGCGGCTGCTGCCACCCACCGCGCGCAGCATGCGCCGCATCGGCAAGATCACGGGCCGCAGCGACGACATGCTGATCATCCGCGGGGTCAACGTGTTTCCCACCCAGGTCGAAGAACAGGTGCTCAAGATCGCCCAGCTGGCGCCGCATTACCAGCTGGTGCTCTCGCGCGAAGGCAACCTGGACGCACTTGAAATTCTTACCGAAGTGCGCGTCGAGTTCGATCACCTGTCCGAGACCGAGCGCGAGGCCCTGGGCAAGCAGCTGCAGCACGCGGTGAAATCGTATATCGGCGTGACTGCCAGGGTGAGGGTGGCTGAGGTCGGCTTCGTAGAACGTACACTTACCGGCAAGGCGCGCCGGGTCATAGACAAACGTCCGCGTTGACGAGGCGGGGCCGGACTGGTGAATTCGCTGGTGTGGCGCCGAACAATACATCGACATGAATGGTGGTGTCAGCGCCACGAATCACGCCGGAAATGGGGCGATCATAATGACTTGTGTATTGATTACGTCGGCGATCCGGCCGGCTGATCAGATTAAATATTTATTGCTGACGGACATCAACTCCAGGCTTTACGCAACCAAAGCGTCAATCCTTTTTATTATTAGCCAAGGAGTCAAGGATGTTGTTGTGGTTGATAGCACCGGTCATAATATATTCAGCCAGAATGAAATCCTGGATTTCGCAAATCATGGCGTCAATATTGAGCAGTTTAGCTATCTTGAAGATGCCGATTTGGTCAGGTCGCGCGGAAAGGGTTTTGGCGAGGCTCGAATACTTGAATTCGCACATGAAAACTCTCGGTTGCTCCAAGAAAACGAAGGCTTTTTCAAGTTGACTGGCAAGTATTTCTGCCTGAATTTTTCGGAAATAAATCGAATTATTTCTGAAAATAATCTGCAGAATATTTTTTGGCGATGGGCGGAAAATACGGCAATTTTATTTAGAAATTGCGTTGATACGAGATTTTTCTATGTCAATAGAAATTTTCTCAAGGAATCTCTGCTGCCGGCGTTTCTGGAAACCCATGACTCTTTATGCATCGAGGAACAAGCGTATTTGGTTGTTAGCAAATCTCTTCGCGCCGGAACGACCATGCTCCCGAAAATTGCGGGGCTAAGTGGCGGAACCGCGAAAGTGGTTGCTCCGTATGTGCTTGGCGATCTCGAGAGAAATTTTCCCTGCTGGGTTGGTTAAAAATATTTGAGAAAATCCCTGCCCACGCATCTGTTCCCCCGCTTTCCTTCCCTGCGTCTGGGTCTGTCCTTGATGCGGCGCGATGCCCGCGCGGGCGAGTTGCACCTGCTGGTCCTGGCATTGGTGGTCGCCGTGGCGGCCATCGTCAGCGTGGGCTTTCTGTCGGACCGCGTATCGCAGGCACTGGTGCGCGATTCGGCCCAGATGCTGGGTGCCGATCTGGTGCTGCAGGCCGACTCGCCCATCGCACCGGAATTATCCGCCCAGGCACGCAGACTAGGCCTGACCGTATCCACGGTCGAGCAGTTTCCCTCCATGGCCAGTTCCACCGCCGGCGCACAACTGGTCTCGCTCAAGGCGGTCGAGCCGGGTTACCCCTTGCGTGGCGTGCTGCGGGTGGCCACTCAGCCCTATGGTCCCGACGCGTCCACCCGCGACGTGCCGGCACCCGGCACGGTCTGGGTCGACGCGCAGCTCCCCGCGCTGCTCGGCATCAAGATGAACGACAGTATCAATCTGGGCGATGCGCATCTGCGCGTGGCCAAAGTGCTGTCGTATGAGCCCGATCGCGGCATGCAGTTCATCGACCTGGCGCCGCGTGTGCTCATGAACCTGTCCGATCTGCCTGCCACCCATCTGGTGGTGACGGGCAGCCGCGTCGAATATCTGCTTCTGGCTTCGGGCGAGCCCGCGGCTGTGGCGAGCTATCGCGCCTGGCTCGAACCCCGCCTGGGGCGCGGGCAGAAGCTGGACAGCCTGGAATCGGGCCGCCCCGAAATCCGCCGCACGCTGGATCGTGCCCAGCGTTTTCTCGCGCTGGTGGCCTTGCTGGCCGTGATGATCGCGGCGGTGGCCGTGGCGTTGGCCGCCGGACGCTTCATGCAGCGTCACCGCGACGGTATCGCCATCATGCGCTGCCTGGGCGCGCGTCAGCGGCAGATCGCACGCCTGCTGTGGGTCGAGTTCGGTTCGGTGGGCTTTGTTGCCTGCGCGACCGGCTGCGCGCTGGGCTATGGCGCGCATCAGGTGCTGGTGTGGCTGCTCTCCGGCCTCATCCATGTGGCGCTGCCGGCCCCGTCTTTCGTACCGGCGCTGCAGGGCATGCTCACCGGCATGCTGCTGCTCGCGGGTTTCGCCATGCCATCGCTGGCGCAGCTATGCCGCGTGCCGCCAGCCCGCGTGCTGCGTCGCGACCTCGACGCCGCGCCGGTTCGCGATGTCTTGGGGTACGCCCTGGGCGCATTGGGCCTGGCCCTCATGATTTGGTGGTTCGCGGGCGACGGCAGGCTGGCTGCCATCGTCGCGGGCGGCTTTCTCGCGGCGTTTCTCGCCTTCGCGCTGGCGGCCTGGCTGTGCGTGCGGGCTCTGGGACGCGTGCGCGATGCTTTTCGGGGCGCGCCCGCTCTGCGTTTCGCGCTGGCCGGCGTGACGCGCCGTCGCCTCACCACGATCACGCAGGTCTGCGCCTTGTCGGTGGGCCTGATGGCGCTGCTGCTCCTGACCCTGATCCGCACCGACCTGATCGCCGGCTGGCAGCGCTCGCTGCCGCCCGATGCGCCCAATCGCTTTCTCATCAATGTGCAGGACGACCAGCGCGATGCCGTGGCCCGGCAGCTTGCCGCGGCCCGATTGACGCAGGCCAGGCTCCTGCCGCTGGTGCGCGGCCGCCTGATCGCTGTGAACGGCAAGTCCGTCGGTCCGGACGATTACGACGATCCGCGCGCCAAGCGTCTGGTCGACCGGGAGTTCAATCTTTCCTACGGCGGCGGCCTGCCCGAGGGCAACCGCATCGTGCAAGGCCGCTGGCTGCACCCGGGCGGGCAGGGCGAGGTGTCGCTGGAAACCGGCCTGGCCGAGCGGCTG
>DAIDKG010000575.1 GCA_027450125.1 Bordetella sp.
GGCATTCTGACGTGTCGACAGGTCTACGTGTCGAGCATCCGGATCGGTTGTCGCCCGGATCGCAGCCCTCCCGGTCAAGGGTACAGACGGGGCAGGCATATCGCCATACAGGCGGTGAAATAGGCGTTGCCGTGTCCCGAACGGCGCGAGCCGTCCATGACGAACAGGCCGCCGAGCGCGAAGCCGCAGCGCAGCGCCAGCTGGCGGATGCGGTCGGCCAGTTTTTCGTCGGCCAGCGGCGTGAACTTGTTGAACAGCGGCGCGATGAACATGGGGTAGATGAAGAGCAGCAGCAGGTTGAAGGCCACCCACAGGCCCCAGGCCCACAGCCACCAGGCCGGGCCGGCGCGCCCCATCAGCCATAGCACGGCGGCGGCCAGCGGCAGGCCCAGCACCAGCCCCAGCGCGATGCCCTTGGCCACATCGGCCACGAAGAGTGCGGGCGTCATGCGGTTGAAACCGAAGCGCGCCTCCAGGCGGAACTGCCGCCACAAGGTGAAGGGCAGTCCCAGCACGCCCATCGCGGCGGCCACGGCCACCAGCAGCAGCAATTGGCGCGGCAAGGCGTGATCGGTGATCTGCCCCACGGCCCGGTCCAGCCATTGCAGGCCGCCCAGCAGCGTCATGGCCAGCAGCACCGCGGCGTCGTAGGCGTGCTCGATGATGCCCAGCCGCACGCGCGCCCGGGTGTAGTCGGCCGCGCGCTGGTGGCTCGCCAGATTGATGCGATCGGCGAATTCGGCCGGCACCCGGTCGCGGTGGCCTGCCACGTAGCGCATCTGCCTGGCGGACAGCCACGTGCGCACGGCCAGGTCGGACAGCAGCAGAACGACGAAAACCAGGGAGAAGAGGGCGGCAGGGGACACGGCAGGGTATGAGAAAATCGGCTTTTGATACGGCAAATTATAGGGCGACCAGCAAATGGCCAACGAAGCAAGCAAGCAAGCAGATGTAGCACAGCCTGGCGTGGCGCAGCACGAGAGCCGCCTGGTCTGGCTCGATATGGAGATGACCGGTCTCGAACCCGAAACCGATCGCATCATCGAGGTGGCCGTGGTCGTCACCGAGCCCGACCTGACCGTGGTGGCCGAAGGCCCTGTTCTGGTGATCCATCAACCCGACAGCGCGCTCGACGCCATGGACAGCTGGAACAAGAATACGCACGGCAAGAGCGGCCTGATCGACAAGGTCAAGGCGTCGACGCTCACCGAAGCGGACGCCGAGCAGCAGCTCATCGCCTTCCTGTCGCAGCATGTGCCGGCCGGCAAGTCGCCGCTGTGCGGCAACAGCATCAGCCAGGACCGGCGTTTCATGTTCCGCTACATGCCGACATTCGAACGCTTCTTCCACTACCGCAATCTGGACGTGAGCACGCTCAAGGAGCTGGCGCGCCGCTGGGCCCCCAAGGTCTACAAGGGGTTCGAGAAAAAGAGCCGCCACGAAGCCCTGGCGGACATCTACGAGTCGATCGACGAACTCAAGTACTACCGCGAGCACTTGCTCAAGCTGTAGGGCGCCGGCTGCGCCGCGCGACGGCCTTTCTATCCGCGCCGGGCGGCCAGTTCCTTGGCCACCGCATGGAAGTCCGGCCGCTCCAGCAGCCACGATACGGCAAAGCCCGCCACCAGGCCCCAGAAGGCCGCGCCGATATTGGCGATGCTCAGGTTAGCCACGGTCACCAGAAAAGCCACCATCGCACCCAGCGTGAAGCGTGTGCGAAAGGCCGTGACGAAGGAAGCCTGCAGCACCCGCAGCATGGCCAGGCCGCCCAGGGCCATGATGAAGGCGTGCGGGGTGTGCAGCAGCAGCCTGGTGAACAGCGGCGAGAAAAGACCGAACGTGACGGCCAGCAGCGCGCAGAAAATGGCGCCGGCGTAGTGGCTCTCGCGCCTGCCGGACGAGGTGATGATGGCGTTGGTCGGACCCGTCAGGCAGGTGCAGGCGCAGCCTACGGCGGCGGTGACCAGGCTGCCGATGCCGCAGGCCACGGCCACCGCATTGATCGGAGTGTCGTGGTCGGCCGCTTTCAAGGCGGCGATTCCCTGGCCGTTCTGCACGACCAGCACGGCAATGGCCAGGGGGATCACCAGTTCGATCATGGCGCGCCAGGACCAGACCGGCGGTTCGAAGACGGGCCGGGCCAGCACGGCCCCCGCGCCGCCCAGGCTCAGGCCGTGTCCCTGGCCCGACAGATAAATGGCCAGCACGCCGACGATGAGCGCGCCCAGGATCGGGGGCATGCGCCTGCCCAGGGCCGGGACGGCGCCCAGCGCCAGCCAGGTGACCACCATGGGAACCGCGATGACCACGTTGCTGTGCATCGCCCGCACCAGGTCCAGCCCGAAGTTCAGGAACACCCCGGCGACCATCCCCATGACCACCGGCATGGGGATGGCGTCCATCACGCGCCGTACCCAGCCGGACAGGCCCAGCAGCAGCATCAGCAGCCCGGTGGCATAACAGGCGCCCATGACCTGGGCAAAGCTCAGGTGGCCCAGGGCGGGACCGATCAGCACCGTGCCCGGTATGGTCCAGAAGCAGACCAGCGGTTTGCGGTAAAACCAGCACAAAAACAGGCTGAGCAGGCCGTTCAGCGTGAACGCGCCGAACAGCCAGGACGCCATCTGCGCCTCGGTCAGGCCGCCGTGCGTGCCAACCGCGAGCACGATGGCGACCGGTCCGGTCGCGCTGAAGATCATGCCTATCAGGCCATTGGCGGCGGCGGTGGGGGTGAGGTCGGCGAGGATCTGGCGCCAGCCTGGCGGCGCGGATGAGGGGCGTTCGAGCATGGTCCGGTATCGTGTTTTGTCAGGCTTGGGCGTCGCGTCCGCCGAAGCGCCTGAAGGCGGCATCGCCCAAGGCCTGGTAGTGCGCGTTGTCCTGGCCGGCGACGCGGTCGAGGTGGATTTCCGACGCGTCGAAAAGCTGCCAGTACAGGCGTGCGCACAGCGCCCAGGCCTCGTGGCCGGGCCAGGCGCCGGGCAGCAGGGCGGCGGGCAACCTGGGGTCGTGCAGCACGGCGCGGCGCCAATGGTGCAGCAATAGCACGCGGGCCGCAAAGGCCTGCGCGGGTTCGGCAGGCGCGTCCCGCAGCAGCCGGGCCAGCGGCTCGAAGTTGCGGACATAGAGCCGGTATTGTCCGGCCACTTCGTCCAGGTTCCAGCACTGCGCGGCAAGGCTGGCTATCGGCAGGCCGCCGGCGCCGGCCAGGTCTTGCGCCGCCAGCACCAGCGCCTTGTCGGGAATGCCGAG
>DAIDKG010000576.1 GCA_027450125.1 Bordetella sp.
GGGAACTGGCTATTCGTACTGACACCTATATCGTGCGTGCAGACAAGGACGGCAAGCCGGTCCGCATCAGTGCCGAGCAGCTTCGCAAAGAGCGTGATGCTCGGGGTGTTTCGGCGTGACGTCCAAAGCGGTCCAACCCAATCCAGCATTCTTGGGTACGGTTTTGGGTACTTTTTAATTTTTTATCCAGGCTTTTCCTCTTGGTAGTTCTGGTCTCGCCGACGCACCAGCAAGCAGTACCAGCAAGTCCTAATAAGTCCAGAAACCCGCACCGTTCCTAAGCGCTGCGGGTTTTTTGTTGTCTCAGGTATGGTCCTGGGCGACATGAAGCCGGTCCTTGCCCGCCGCCTTGGCCTTGTACATCGCCTCGTCGGCCAGTTTCAGCAGCGCTTTGTCGCTGTGCGGGCAGTGCGAGTCGGAAAGGGCGATTCCCACGCTGGTGGAACAGGACAGCTCGGTTCCGTCTATCGCGCCCATCGCCTTGGTTCGCTCGATGATTTTCTGCGCGACGGACCGGGCGTCGGGGAGCGGATTTTTCAGGTTGTTGAGGATGACCGTGAATTCGTCGCCCGCCAGCCGGCAGACGTGATCTGAATTGCGAACGCAGTCCTGGAGCGTTTTCGCAAAGCGCGACAAAACCTTGTCGCCGAACTCATGCCCGTGGGTGTCGTTGATGGTCTTGAAGCCGTCCAGGTCCAGGAAAAGCAGCGCGATGCCGTTGCCGTCCTCGTAGGTTCTGCTGCTTGCCTCCTTGAGCAGGCGCATGAAGTAGCGCCGGTTGGGCAGGCCCGTCAGCGCATCGTATAAGGCTTCTCTTTCCAGTTTGACCTGCAGTTCCTTGCGCTCGGATATGTCGTGCAGGAAGGCATTGACGAACAGCGAACTGTTGGTCCTGGCATATCCCAGCGTCATTTCCACGGGAAACGATTCGCCGGTTTTCTTCAGCGCCGTCATTTCGACTCGCGTGCCCATCATGTCGCTTTTTCCCGTGCTGACAAAGCGCGAAAACCCGGCATGGTGCTTGGCGCGCACTTCGGGTGGAACGATGATCTCGGCCAGATCCTGGCCCATGACCTCGCTCTTGCGCCAGCCGAACAGTTTTTCCGCCGCCCTGTTCCAGGCCTGGATTTTGCCGCGGCTGTCGATCTCCACGAAGGCATCGTTTGCGTTCTCGAGCGTGGCCGCGAAATGCGCTTTTTCTTCTTCCAGGCTTTTCTCGGAGTGATGCCGCCGCTCGATCTCCTGGTTGAGAGTGGCGATGGACTGCTTGAGTTTCTGGGTTCTTGCAGCCACCCGTTGTTCCAGCGACAGCCGCAGTTTCTCCAGGTCTTTTTCGATCCGCTTTCTGTCGGTGATGTCGGTCAATATGCCGATGAAAGACCGGGCTGCCATGTCCTCTTCCTGCAGGACGGACAGGTTGAGCTGGATCCATCGCGGCGCATGGTCATGGTCGCGCAGGCGGACTTCCTGCGCAAAGGCTGCCGCTCCCGGGGTGAAGGGCCTGTTGAAAAGATCTCCCAGGTTTTCCCGTTCGTCGTCGTGGACGATGTCGTAGAAGGATTTGTTTCTCAGGTCGAAGGGGGAGTAGCCCAGGATTTCGCAGGCGACATGGTTCATCTGGACGACGGCCGCATCGCGCGAGAGCCAGACCATGCCGACGCCCAGCGAGTGCACGGTTCGCTCCAGCAGGGAGTTGGCGCTTTGCAGGAGATTTTCGATTCTCTGGCTGCTGCGCGAGACTTCCAGCGTCTGCAGGTATTTTTCGACGATCTTTGCGAGATCTACGAGGCTGTCGGCCTGGGTTTGGGAGAATTCCCTGGGCTGGGAGTCCAGCAGGCACAGCGTTCCCAGGTTGTATCCCTCGATCGATTGCAGGGGATGGCCTGCATAGAATCTGATGTAGGGCGCTCCGGTGACCAGCGGGTTGTCGAAAAAGCGTTCGTCTTTTGACGCGTCGTTGACGACGAAGATGGTGTCTCCGAGTATGGCGTGGCCGCAGAAAGAGATGTCGCGCGGCGTTTCCTTGGCGTCGAGCCCGGCCGCCGATTTGAACCACTGCCGCTTCTCGTCGATCAGCGACACCAGTGCGGTGTCGACATCGAACAATTTTCTGGCCAGCCGGGTCACTCTGTCCAGTTCGTCATCGGCGGGCGTGTCCAGAATGCCCAGGTCGACCAGCTTGGACAAACGCATCGCTTCGTTGGAAGGACATCCCGGTGGATGCATGATTCATGTCCTTTTCTCGATGTCTTGAAAGGGGCGCCAGTTGAATTCCGGGCATGGCCAGCCGCCTGTATTGTTCCAGGGAAAGCCGCCGCGCGGCTTGCCGCCATGAAAAAAAGCTACGTCGATCCAGGCAACTCAATGCCGACTCGGCCGTTCCGCGGCGCTCAGCGCCAGGGCAGGGCATGCCATTGCCCCCGCGCATAGCGCGCCAGGCGCCCGTCGCCAGTCCAGCGCCACAGATGCAGCCAGCCGTTGTCGACCAGTTGCCGCACCGGCGCATGCGAGCCCACGACACGCTCGATGGCCGATGCCGGCGCATCGATGGCCACCGTCAGCCGCAGCGGCTCGTGCACCCAGCGTACGCCGTCATGCAGCGATTGTCGCGACAAGCCGATGCGAAGGTCGCCGCCGTTGCCTTCGAACACGCCGATGGCGCCGCCCACCACGTTATGCAAAAGCTTGTTGCCGCTGCCCAGGCGCTCGGGGTCGCAGGTGCTGGCGTGGTACTGCCAGTTGATCCAGTGGGTGACCAGCATGGGCGCGGTCATGAGCTGTTCCAGCAGGACGCCTTGCGGATCCCGGCTCGCGTCGTAGTCGTGCAGAAAGCACCGGCCCTCCAGCGCCACGCCCTGGCTGCGCCAGCGCGGCGCGATCAGGAAGGCGGCGTTTCCCGCCAGGCCCCATTCCGGGCGATTCTGGGCGCCGTCGTTGGCGCGGCGGCGAAACTGCTTGAGCAGCCGTTCATGGTCGTCGCGGGGCGTCAGGCCCAGGCTCGGCGCCCGCTCGCGCCGCACCTGGTCGCCGGCGCGGCGCAGCGCCGCGTCCAGCTTCTCGAAGCGTCCGCGCGCGGCAGGTTCGAGCAAATCCAGGTCGAAGCCCTCGACCTCGTCAGTGGTGGTGTTGTGCAGGGCGCCCACGAACCGGGTGTCGTCAGGGATGAGAATGCCGTGTCCGGCCAGCCCGGCGCGCACTGCCGTTTCATTGAGCAGCCGGGCCAGGCTGCGGGCGTTGGCCTCGCCGGTCTGCCCGCAACAGGCGCCGCAATCCAGGGCCGAAGCCTGGGCGTTGTTGCGCGTCTGGCTGCCGTGGCCGACGAACACTACCAGCGGCGCGAAGTCCCGTTCCAGCCCCATGGCCTTGAGCACGCGCGCGGCCAGCGCCACCTTGTCGTCGATGCCCAGGCCGTGCAGCGCGGGACGGCACAAGGGCCGCAGGCGGGTGGGCAGGCCGGCCAGGTCATCGTTTGCGCGCGCACCGGCCGACGGGCGCAGCCATTGCCCGAGCTTGGCCAGATAGCCCACTCCTGCCGCCTCGACGAAGGAAAACGCGGCGCCCGGCCAGCGGCTGGCGTTCAGCCATTGCCCCGACAGCGCCAGTCGATCCTGCCTGGCGCGGCGGGCGGCGTCCTGCAGCGCGGCGTCCGGCCCGGCATCGGGGCTTTCGGCGGTGACGATCTGCTCGGTCACGTCCAGGGCGGCGGGCAGCAGGCCCGGCAACTGG
>DAIDKG010000577.1 GCA_027450125.1 Bordetella sp.
AACACCGCCATGAAGGACAGGATGGTCGTGGGGTTGGACAGCGTGAGCGCGAAGGTGCCGGCCACATAGCGCAGCAGCGTGCGGGTCGGCGGATGCAGGTTCGTGCGCCGCAGCGTCGGCTTGGTGGCGATGCGCCAGGCCAGCCATAGCAGGAAGCCGCCGCCGAACAGGCCCAGCCACAGCCGCAGGCTCAGCAGCCAGGCGATCAGCCCGCTGATGCCGAACGCGCCGATGGCGCCGTACACCGCGTCGGCGAACGCCGCGCCCAGTCCTGTCGCCAGCCCTGCGGGACGGCCATGGTCCAGCGTGCGCTGGATGGCCAGCAAGCCTATCTGCCCGACAGGCGCGGCGATGGACAGGCCGATCAGCAGAGACTGGCCGAACAGCGCAACCGAAGGGGATGGGGCAAAGGATTCCATGCTGGAAATTATCGAATGATGTTGCGGACTTGCACAGGCGAAATCAACAAGAGAAAATTGATTTCGTTTTCGATTTTTCAGGTAAATGCCCATAATGGCCGAACCGCTCCAATTGGATGACAAAGCCTGGGCGCTGCTGACGGCGCTGCAGGCGGACGGCCGCGCGCCGCTCAAGACGCTGGCACTCGCCGCCGGCTTGTCGGTGCCTGCCACGGTGGAAAGGCTCAAGCGCCTGAAGGACGCCGGCGTGGTGCGCTCGGTAGGCGCCGAGCTCGATCCGGCGCAGGCCGGCTATGCCGTGCGCGCCATCGTCGGCATCACCGTGCAGCAGCCCGGCAAAAGCGCGTTTCTCGCCAAGCTGCGCCGCGCGCCCGAGGTGCTGGAGTGCCATCACGTGGCCGGCGCCGATTCCTACATCGTGACCGTGGTGTCGCCCGACCTCGAACAGCTGGAGCGCTTTCTCGGCTCCATCAACTCGTATGGCGAAACGCGTACTTCGATCGTCTTCTCCACGCCAATCCCGCGCCGCGGCCTGGTGGCACCGGGTTCGTCACGCTGAGACCGGCGGCTTGCCGGAGACGCCGGCCTTCCCGGCAGCGGTCTCGCGCGCATGGTCGAGCGCTTCATGTATGCCTCCGGTGACGAAGTGGAACGTCGTGCCGCCTTCCATCTCGATGGCGGGACGGGCATGCAGCCTGAATCGACCGGATTGAATTGGCCGCGCGATCATCGCCCGGCGCTTCGGTCAAAGTCGATGCCATTGGCTTTCCGCTGATATTGCAGAAGAATTTGGCGCCGCAGTAAGCTTGAGCCGGAGCTTGCGCTGCCCCCAAGGCGTGGCTTCATGGTAGATCGAGTCACTATTCCCGAATCCTGAAACCTACTCGTGAACATCGCCCCGTCCGTCGTCTCCGCCTTCACGCCCAGCGGCAGGCTGCGCGCCAGCATCAACCTGGGCAACCCCATCCTCGCCAACAAGCATCCCGAAACCGGCGAGCCCTTCGGGGTATCGATCGATCTGGCGCGGGCTTTTGCCCAGAGGCTGGGCGCCGAGCTGGAACTGGTGGTCTTCGATGCGGCCGGCAAGTCCGTGCAGGCGGTCGGCGAAGACCGCGCCGACTTCGGTTTTTTCGCGGTCGATCCACTGCGCGCGCAGATGATCGCGTTCACCGCACCCTATGTCCTGATCGAGGGCTTCTATCTGGTGCGCCAGGACTCGCCGATCCGGACCAACCGGGACGTGGACCAGGCGCACAATCGGGTCGCGGTGGGCAAGGGCAGCGCGTACGATCTGTTCCTGACGCGCGAGCTCAAGGCTGCGCAGATCGTGCGCGCGCCCACCTCGCCAGAGGTGGTGCAGACCTTCCTGGAACAGAAGCTGGAAGTGGCGGCCGGCGTGAAGCAGCAGCTCCAGGCCGATGCGGGCAGGACGCCGGGGCTGCGCCTGCTGGACGAACGGTTCATGGTCATCCAGCAGGCCATGGGCGTGCCCAGGAGCCGGGGCGCGGCGGCGGCCC
>DAIDKG010000578.1 GCA_027450125.1 Bordetella sp.
CAGGTAGCCGTGCGCGGCGGCGTCCAGGCGGGCCATCCAGATGCTCATGCCCAGCAGGGCAGCGGCCAGGGCCCAGCCGACCGGGTGCCAGGCCAGCCCGGATGCGGCGGGCTGGACGAATTGCCACGCAAGCATGGGCACCAGCGCGATGGCGAATCCGCGCGCAGCCAGGCGCCTGCCCAGCGTCCGGGCAAAGTCGCGGTATTGCGGTTCATGGTCCGCGCGCGTTTCGAAATAGCGCGCATAGGCAATCAGGAAGACGCCGACCGCGGGCAGCCCCAGGCTCATGATGAAGGCATAGCGGGGCCACTGGATGGCGTGCAGGGCGGCTCCGCGCGTGTCGACCACGCCGCCGGGGGCGTACCAGTGCATCCACTGCCGGGGCAGCAGTTCCTGGTAGGAAAGCGCATGCATGATCAGGCCGTCCAGGCAGAACAGCGCGAACGCGGCCCAGGCATATAGGCCTATGTATTTTTTCGCGCCTGCGCGGTTGGCGTAATAGAAGGCGAACCAGCAGCAATAAGCCACGATGAGCGTGAGGATGAACGCGATGGCCCATCGGCCCGAAAGCACATTGGATGCGTACCATTGCGGATCGTAGATGACCTGCGTGAACAGCAGCGGCGCCACGCCGAGCACGATGAGCAGCGAAACGCCGACCTTGGCGACCTGGGTCAATGCGATGGACAGCCGCGCCCAATGGGGGCTGCCGCGCCGATGGAAGGCGTAGATGGCCAATCCCGAGGCGCCCAGCGTCAGGTTTACGAAGGCGATGTGCAGCGTCCAGGTAATGACCATCAGGGCCTGGAACAGGACGGGATTGCCCGGCACGCCGGCCGGATCGCGCATCGCGTTCATGATGGTTCCGATATCGGCCATGGCGTCACTCCTTTCCTTTCACCAGGCCGCGCGAGCGCCGTTCCTGGGCGATCAGGCGGTCCACGTCCTGGCCGCTGTCGTCTACGGCCAGATAATGCGCAAGTGCCTCGATCTCGTCCTCGGGCAGGGCGATGCGCGGCATGTAGGGCTGGGTGCCGTGCTTGAGCGGGCCGCGCAGGTAGGCCGCGATCAAATCCTCGTCGGTGGCCCGATGGAAGCTGTCCGGCAGATTGCGCAGGGGCGCGCCGGGTTCCAGCGCGTGGCAGTTCGCGCAGGCCATTTTGGCCAGCAGCTGCCCTACTTCGAGCCGGTTGCCGTCGTTGACCGTGCGCAGGCGCTCGGGAACGAACGGATGCAGCTTGAGCAGCCCGTCGCGGGCGATGCGGTCCACTTCCTGCTTGATGCCTTTGCCGGGAACATCGCGGGCGACGACCTGGTCGCCGTAGAGGTACCGGCCCGCGACATAGGGCTTGCGCAGCGACTCGCGCATGCGCTCTTCGGGCCACACCCCCGCGACGGCGACGAAGACGAACAAGGCCGCCGCCAGGGACGTGTAGACGCGTGCCGGCCTGCACCACGCGAAGATCAGCCACAGCGCCGTGACGGCGAGCACGGCAGCCAGGTCCCGGGCATAGGCCGGCAGCAGGCGATAGTCGAGCAGCAGGATGGCGCTGCGCGGCAGCGTGCGAACGTAGAAAAAGGACATCAGCGCCATGAGCAGGCCGCCGGCCAGCCCGACGCGCGCCAGCAGGCGCACGACGCTGCGCTGCAGGTCCGCCTCGCGCAGGCGGCTGGCCACGATCAGGCCGACCACGCTGGCCATGACGAACATCAGGCCGGTGCGAACGCCGAGCTGGGCAAAGCAGTTGGAACTGAAGAAGGCATCGCTGGCCGATCCCGAGCGATACCACGCGGCATTGCCCGGCCCCATCATGAACGACAGGATGCCGACGATGAGCAGCATGGTGGTCCAGGATGCCAGCGCGAACGACCAGGTGAGCTTCAGGTGCGTCCTGGCGTCCACCTTGCCGATCAGGTACACCAGCGCATAGACGCCGATCACCTCGACCGTGAAGAACACCCATTCGGCGGCCCAGACCCAGACGAAGTTGTGGATCAGGGCGCCCACGCCGCGCGGGCTGGCCACGGTGATGGAGTACCAGATGCCGGGCCCGGTGATCGAGCCGATGACATAGGAAAAGACCAGCAGGAACAGGCCGTAGCGCTTGATGAAGTCCATCAGCTGCGGCGTGTCGTCGCGATAGGCGCGGGTCTCGAGCAGCGCGAACAGAAACGACGCGCCCACCGAGGTGTGGGAGGCCACCACGTGGATGGTGCCGATGATGCCCATGACCCAGGCCGTGCCGATGCCGGGGACATAGAAAGTCGGGTACATGCCGAGCATGTCCATGCGGATTTCCCTGGGGAAAGGGGCGCGGGAAAGCGTCAAGCGCCCGGTCCGGCGCGGCAGCCTGGGCGGATGCCGCGCCGCAAGTCAGGACGGCGTCATTTCACCGCGGATGCGGGCGAGCGGGCTTCGCACCGGGTCGTGAGCATCCGGTTGCCGCCGAACACCAGCGTCAGCGCGATCTTCTCACCGACGTGCAAGGGCCGGGCCGGCTTTTCCAGCATGACGTGATAGCCGCCGGGTGCGAATGCGAGCCGCCCCTCGGCCGGCACCGGCACCGCGTTCACCGGGTACATGCCCATCATGCCTTTGCTGTCCTTGCGGGTCTGGTGCAGCATGGCCATGCCGAACGCATCGGCATGCACGCCCATGAGCGTGACGGGCTGGCTGCCCGAGTTCTCGACGGTGAAGTAGCCGGCCGAGGGGGCGCTGCCCGGCAGGAGCCGGATCCAGCAGTCTCTTACCGATACGTGCCCGGGCGCCGCGGCCGCGCCGGCCTGGCCGGTCGCCATGCCGGTCGTCGTTGCGCTCTGGGACATGCCGGGCATGCCCGGCATGCCTGCGCCCTGGGCTTGCGCCGCGGTGGCGGCCAGGGCCAGCAGGCCCGCCAACATGATTGCTTGCTTCATTGTTTTCTCCTGGGTCAATTCCATTCGGTCGCGCCGGCATTGCGCGCGGCATGACCGGGCGCCGCGCGCACGGCGCGGCGACTCACGCGGCCAGACGAGGAAAGGCGGGCGGAGCCCGGGGGCGGCCCGGGAAAATGGCGGCGCAGGCGACATGGCGCAGCGGCGGCATTGCCAGCGCCGCGATGAACACGAGCAGAAAAAGCGCCAGCGCCGCCGCCGGCACGGCGG
>DAIDKG010000579.1 GCA_027450125.1 Bordetella sp.
GCTTGTTGACTCCGGACAGACGTAGCAATTCAGAAGACATTGATCCCCCGGCGTTGCAGCAGAGACAGGAGGCCACCCGGCAGGAACAGCACGAGCAGCACGATGAGGCCGCCGTAGATGAGCTGGAAATATTGCGGCGTGGAGATGACGATTGCCGAGTAGAGAATGTAGAGCAGCGAGGCGCCGACGATGGGGCCGATCACGGTCCCGACACCGCCAAAGAGCGCGAACACGATGGCAAATACCGAAAAGTCCAGGGTGAATACCGCGTCCGGGTAGAACACCGATATGCCCCATGCATAGACGCCGCCCGCCAGGCCCGCGATCAAGGCCGAGACCAGCCATGCGATCAGGCGGTGGCGCACCACGTTCAGGCCCGCCATCGCCGCGCTCACCGGATCCTGCTTGATCGCCCGCAGCGCCATGCCGAAGCCGGACGAACGGAAGTACGCAGCCAGTCCGCACGCGATCAGCAGCACGGCGAGCATGCAGTAATAGCTTGCCGTGGGATCGTAGACCTGTTCGATCTTCAATCCATAGGGGCCGCCGGTGATGTTGGCCAGATCCGGATTGGAAACGACGAAAAAGAGGATCTGCGAGGCCGCGAGATTGGCGATCGAGAAGTACGCGCCCGACAGCCGCAGCAACGGCCCGAGTATGACCCCGATCAGCGCAGCCGCGAGCCCGCCTCCCAGGACGCAGGCCAGCACCGGCAGGTGGGTATGCAGCACCAGGAGCGAGGTCGCGTAGGCGCCGCTGCCGAAGAATCCCACATAGCCGAAAGGCAGGTAGCCGGTAAAGCCATACAGCAGGTTGAGCCCTTGCGCGAGCACGATGAACGTCATGATCGTGAACACCAGGGACTGGTTGGCGTAGAGATGCGGCGCGATGAGAAAGACCGCGGCCAGCACCACGAGCAGGACAATGCTCGTGCGCAGGCGGTTCGGAGCGGCCGAACCGGTTTGAGTCGAATTTGAGTTAGGCAAGACGCACCGCCTTTCCGAGCAGGCCCGAAGGACGAATGAGCACGATGATCATGAGCAGCGCGTAAGGCACTACGTTAGACCACGACGAGTAGTAGGTTTGCATCAGCATCGTGCCCAGACCGAACACCAGGCCGCCCACGATGGTGCCCAGCGGGTTGCCGAGCGAACCGATGATCACGATGGCGAACGCGGTGGTGGTCAGGCCGTCACCCAGGTCGGGCGACACCGAACCGAGCAAGTAGGGCACGAACGCCCCTGCAATGCCGGCCAGAGCAAGGCCCGCGACGAATGCGATGGTCGATACACGGCGCACATCGATACCGGTCGCGACCGCTTCATCGCGCTCGGACATCACGGCGCGGGTTGCATAGCGCAGGCGCGTGCGCGAGAAGTACAGCCATAGCAGCGCGAGCGATACGAGGCTCACGCCTGCGGCCCACCACCAGCTATCGGGAAACTCCTGGCCGAACAGGCCCAGGCTGCCGCTGCCGAGCGCGTTCTCGGGCAGCGAGCGCTGATCCGCACCGAACATCAGCATGGTGATCGCTGTCAGCATCTGGCCGATGCCGAAAAAGAGAATGAACGACAGCATTTCAGGGTCGTCGCTGCGTTGCAGCCGCGGCACGACGGCACGGTACAGAGGCCAGCCGATGATGATGGCGCACAGAATCGAGAGCGGCAGCGACCACAGTGGATTCAGTCCCAGATGGTTGGTGACTGTCCATGCGAGATAGCCGCCCAGCACGATGAACTGCCCGTGCGCCAGGTTGATGATGCGCATCACGCCGAACAGCAGGTTCAAGCCCAGCCCGACCAGCGTGAAGAAAATACCGTAGAGGATGCCGCCGATGACGGCATAAGCAAGAAGTTCCACGTTCGTCCTTACAAAAAGCGAGGATGCCTCGGCCGGCGCGCCTGGCGCGCCGGCCGGTTCCAGGTATAGAAAGACGCGCGTTCCGTTACTGCTTCGGAGCGGGGTATACCGGCTTGGACGTGGCGTGATCGTCCGGATAGACGACGTTGACGCTCAGGTCGTCGCCCTTGGCGTTGGGCACCAGTTGCGCGACCGGGAACGGTTGGCCGAGCTGGGCGCCGTTCTCGTTGATCTTGAACAGACCCAGAAGCGTCGTCGTCTTGTCGGACATGTCCATCAGCGCCTGATGGAAGTCGAGCTGAGTGAACTTGGGTGCGTCTTCAAGCATCTTCTGCACCACGATGCCCGTGTTGTAGCCCGAGGCGTCAAGGAAGTTGGGATCCTTCTTTTCCGCAGCGTTGAATGCGCTGACGAAATCCGCCGTGTTCATGCCATAGGTGACCTTGTCGTACTTGACCAGCGGGGGGGTCGGATACGTATAGGTGTAGGCGAGCGACTTGACGCCGACGTTCTTCTTGAGCAGGGTCAGCAACTGGCCCGGGAAGATCGTGAAGGTCATGTCGAAGTGCAGGCCGCTCTGCGACAGCGAACGCAGGAAGGCGATGTCGTTGGGCGGGTAGCCGAACTCGAGCAGTGCCTGCGGATTGGCCGCTTTGGCGGTGTGCAGCAGGACGTTGTAGTTCGATTCGGTAGTCGGAACGCTCTTGTAGAACACGGGAGCGACGCCGCCCTTGGTGAGCTGGGCTTTCATCGTTTCGGCCTGCGATGCGTCGAAGTCGTTGGCGTCATAGACGATCGCCACGCGCTTGATGCCCTGCTTGATCAGGAAGTTCGCAAGCGGGATCGGCCACACGGTCGACGACGGGATGCTCACATCGGCCAGATAGTTGGTTTTCTGCGTGAAGAAGTTCGCGCCCGAGCCCGTCGGGTCGATCAGCAGCATGTGGTGTTCGGCGGCGAGCGGCACGGCGACCGAGGTCAGCACCGAGCCGAAGTCGGCCACCAGCACATCGACTTTGTCTTGCGTGATCAGCTGGTTGTAGAGCGTGGTTGCGGTGGCGGTCGAGCTTTGATCGTCGTATGCGACGATCTTGACGGGGATCTTCTTGTTATAGGCCTTGACGAAGAGGCCGCCGTTCTTGTTGACCTGATCGGCCCAGAATTTGACGCCTTCGAACTGGCCTTGCGAAGCGACGGCGAAGGGCCCCGAACTTGCGTACAGCGTGCCGATCTTGATTTCGCTGGGAGCCGCTGCGGCATGCGCGGCGAAGCTGGCAGTGGCGCAGGCCACGGCCGCGGCTACGGTCTTGAGCGAAGCAGTCAGAGTCTTGCGGGTGCGCTTGGCTTGCATTGTTATCTCCTGTATAGGTCGTTATGACATCGGAACCGGCTCTTGTCTCGCGCCGTTGGTCGGCGCGAGCGGCTTGGTTCTCCTGGCCATGGAAGCAACTCGTCAAGGGCTCCGTCCATGGCGGGATTTAAGGCCCGTATTCACTTACGCAAGATCGATGCCAGTTGCTGCGATTTTTTAACTTTCTGATTCAGAAGGGAATTTGACTATTCAGACTGGCGCGGTGGTCTGAACTTCCGGAAAGGTGCGGCGCTTTCGTCCAGGTTTCCGGATTTCTCCCCTCGAATTTTCATTGCTGAACCTGCTGTTTCCTCCGGATATCAAGCTGCGCGCCGGACGGGCGTGCATTCGCGCGAAATTTACGCGATCGATATCGCTTTGGCAAAGAAACAACCCTATGTTTCGATTCTGTTCAGTAAGGGGAAAGTAATTGTTAAGCCAGGTGTAAAGTAGGGGCCCACTACGCGGGCCTGCATGCGGGTTTCCCCGAAAAACCGCCGATCAGTGTTGCGCGTGGGCGGGCGTGCCATCCGCACGTTTGGCGTAACGGCTCGCCAACGCGGCGCATACCATGAGCTGGATCTGGTGAAACACCATCAGCGGCAGGACGATTGCGCCCACGGCCTGTCCCGCGAATATCACCTGGGCCATCGGCACGCCCGTGGCCAGGCTTTTCTTCGAGCCGCAGAAAAGCAGTGTGATGCGATCGGGCAGCGAGAATCCCAGGGCCTTGCCTGCAGCATTGGAAAGCAGCAAGGCCAGCACCAGGATGATGAGGCTGCAGCCGATCAGGCCCAGCAGGGACACGAAGGGCGTGTTGTGCCAAAGGCCCTGGCTTACGGCCTCGGAAAATGCGGTGTACACCACCAGCAGGATGGAGCCTTGATCGACCCACTTGAGCATGGCCCCGCGCCGGTGCACCCAGCGGCCGATCCAGCCGCGCAAGGCCTGCCCCAGGATGAAGGGCAGCAGCAGCTGCAGCATGATGGTCTCGATCACGCCGAAAGACATGTGCACGCTCGATCCGCTCGTGATCACCACGCCGACCAGAAGCGGCGTCAGGAAAATGCCCAGCAGGCTCGATCCCGACGCGCTGCATACCGCGGCGGGCACATTGCCGCGCGCCACCGCCGTGAATGCGATCGAGGACTGCACCGTGGATGGCAGGCAGCACAGGAACAGGATGCCCGCATAAAGATCCGGCGTCACCAAGGGCTCGAGCACGGGCCTGAGCAACAGGCCCAGTATCGGAAACATGATGAACGTGGCCGAGAAGATAGTCAGATGCAGCCGCCAATGCGTGAGGCCGGCGACGATGGACTCGCGCGACAGGCGCGCGCCATGCAGGAAAAAAAGCAGGGCGACGGCCAGATTCGCGGCGGCGCCGGATATTTTGATGCCCACCCCATGCGCCGGCATCACGCTGGCGATAAGAACGGTGAGAAGGATCAGGCAGACGAATCTGTCCGGAAGAAAGCGGGTAATACGTTGCATAGGTTTCTTTACACCATTCTTAGAGCTAGATTGAAAGCTTGCATCAGCGAGGCATGGTCGGCCTTTCCCTGCCACGCGATATCGAAGGCGGTGCCGTGATCGACGCTGGTTCGTATGAAAGGCAGCCCCACGGTGACATTGACGCCGTGGTCCACGCCCAGATATTTGACGGGAATGAGGCCCTGATCGTGATATTGCGCCACGACAATGTCGAACTCCCCGCGCCGCGCCCGCATGAAAATCGTATCGCCCGGCCAGGGCCCGGAAGCCTCCAGGCCGTCGGCCCGAGCCTGGGCGATGGCCGGCGCGATCACGTCGATGTCCTCGCGGCCGAACTTGCCGTCCTCGCCCGCATGCGGGTTCAGGCCGGCGACGGCGATGCGCGGCCGCTTCACGCCCATTTGCCGGCAGGCCCGATCGGCCAGGCGTATCGCGCGCAGCTCGGCCTCGGGCGTGATCAGCGGCGGCACTTGCGACAGCGCGACGTGGATGGTCACCAGCAGCACGCGCAGTTCGTCGTTGGCCAGCATCATGGCGTAGTCGGCTGTGCCCGAGCGTTCGGCCAGAATTTCAGTGTGCCCCGGCTGGTCGATGCCGGCCAGGTGCATGGAATGCTTGTTCAGGGGGGCTGTCACAATGCCGCGGATGCTGCCTGCCATGGCGTCGTCGATCGCGGTGCAAAGATAGTCGTATGCGCCGCGGCCTGCATCGGCATCGACTTTGCCCGGCGCGAGGGAGGCGGGCAGGGCGGGCGAGCAGGCCACCACATCGATGGTGCCGGGAGCGCAGCGCGCATGCCCGGGGCCGGCGATCTCGATGATCTCGATGTTCCGGCCCAACAGGGCGGCGGCGCGGCGCATCGTGCCCGCATCGCCGTAGACAACAGCCGGCGCGGGCAGGCCCTGCGCGAAGCATCGGACGATGATCTCGGGACCGATGCCGGCGGCGTCGCCCATCGTGATGCCGAGGGGAGGGGGGGAAGGCTTGGCGCTCATGTTGGTTTAATACCTTCCCGTATCTTATACGAGGGCGCGAACTCGCCGCCTCCCCCTTCGGCCCGCTCTCGCTCCAGCGAAATCAAGGGGAGCACGCAACAAGGGGAAGATAAATACCGGGTTGGGGAATGCTTTCAAACCTATACCCGTAGCGAAGCAAGGCTTCCGTGCATTTATCCGTAGTTATGACGCCGTTAACGGCGTGCGGTTCTATGACTATTTTCGGCCGGAATTTCCTGAAGAAAGCGTCATCTCCGAACAGCGTGGCTTCACCGCCTTCGATATCACATTTGATGAAATCGATTTTTTCCAGTTCGAGGATTTCCGCCAGCCTGCTAAGGGTATAGGACTTGACCGTGGCCTTGGTTCCACGGTCGCTTCCGACGATCTCGGTGGCGG
>DAIDKG010000580.1 GCA_027450125.1 Bordetella sp.
TCGGCGCGCAGGGCCAGCATCAGGTAGAAGATCACACCCACGCCGGCCAGGTTCTTGGACGCAAACCCGCAACCGGGCTGGTTCGGGTTGACGATGGCCAGCGCCGCGGGCAATTGGTCGCCGGGCAGATGATGGTCGGTGACGACCACGCCGATGCCGGCGGCGTTGGCCGCGGCCACGCCGTCGACGCTGGCGATGCCGTTGTCCACGGTGATGATCAGATCGGGCTTGCCGTTGGGGTGGCTCACGGCCAGATCGACGACGGCGGGCGACAGGCCGTAGCCGGTCTCGAACCGGTTGGGCACCAGGAAGTCGACGTCGGCGCCCATGGCGGCCAGGGCGCGCAGGCCCACGGCGCAAGCCGTGGCGCCGTCGCAGTCGTAGTCGGCGACGATGAGCAGGCGTTTTCCTTGCTGGATGGCGTCGGCCAGCACGGCGGCGGCGTGGCCTGCCTGCGTGAGCTGGTTCGGCGGCAGCATGGCGGGCCATGCCAGGCGCGTCTGGTCGGGATGGGTGACACCGCGGGCGGCCCACAGGCGCGAAAGCAGCGGATGGATGCCGGCCGCCTCGAGCGCGCGGCGCGCGTTGGCGTCCGATGGGCGTACGGTCAGACGGGGCGAGACCACCAGGTGTTCCAGTTGTTTTTGGCCGGCGGCAACCAGCGCAGCAAGCCGGCGCGCGATTTGAAGCGCAGGCATGCCTGGCGCCTGTCGCCCAGCAGCAGGATTTCGGTATCGGCGGCGGGCAGGAGGTGCTTGCCTCGAGCCAGGGGCGCCAGGTGATTGCGGTCCAGGTCTTCCAGGGTGTCGAGCCAGACTGCCCAGTCGCCCTTGCGCAGCGGCTCGAGTAGGCCGTCCAGGACCCGCGCCGGGACAGCTTGCGCGGGCGCGGGCCAGGGCCGGGCACCGCCGTAGAGCCAGAGCGCGTTGACGGGGGCTGCGCCGCGGGCGGCGCGCGCTTCGTTGACAGGATGCTCGTGCCAGGCCATCTGGATCTCGTTCAGCAGCCGGCGCCATGGGCGCGTCGAGGCATCATGCTGCCACCATGCCTGCAGCGGCTGGCCGGCGACGGCCTGGGGGCTGGCGGTTTCCGGGCGCAGTCCTTCGGGCAGAAAGAGGCGCCAGCGCTGCGGGCTCAGAGGCTCGACGGAAAAATCCGCGTCCTCAAAAAGCGGGCGGGCGGCTTCGAGCAGGGCCTGGCTCTCCTCGGCGCGCAGATCCATTTGCCCGGCAGGCAGCAACGTTGCGCGATCGGTACCCAGCGCCAGGTGGACCAGTTCGCCCAGCCACACGGGCTGGCCGTCGCGGCAGGCGTTCTCGCCGGCCAGCAGTGGCCCCAGTCCGGCGCCCCAGGGCAGGCCGGCCTGGGCCGCATAGCCGGCCTGCTCGAGCTGCCACGCCTCGAACGGCGTGCAGCCACGGGCGTGCGGATCGTGGTCCTGCAGATGAACCCGGCCCATTGCCAGCCAGGCGTTCAAGGTCGGAGCGCGCCGGGGCAGGTGTCGGGCCAGTTCGCTGGCAATGGAGGCATCGGGCAAGGCGCCCGCGATCACGATGAGCATGAAAAGGATTGTAGTCGCCCTGTGCCGGCCGGTCCGGCCTTTGCAGAAGGCGCGCCGGATTTTGCGGGATAATGCGCAGGTGCTGAAAATACCTTACGAATTCTGGATAGGCGCCCGCTATGCGGGCATGGGCCGCTGGTGGCGGCGCGCGGGCAAGGGGCGGCGCGACCGCTTCGTCTCGTTCATCGCGGCCACGAGCATGGCCGGCATCGCCCTGGGGGTGGCCGCGCTGATCATCGTGCTGTCGGTCATGAACGGCTTTCAGAAGGATGTGCGCGACCGCATGCTTTCGGTGCTGCCGAACATCCAGCTCTACATTGCCGGAGCTTCGCCTGAAGAGGCGCTGCCGCAGTGGCAGAAGTATGCCGACATGGCCAAGAAAAACCCGGCGGTGCGCGGCGCTGCGCCTTTCGTCTCGGCCCAGGCCATGCTGGTCCGCGGCCAGACCCTGCGCGGTGTGCAGGTGCAGGGCATCGATCCAACCCTGGAAGGCAATGTGTCGCAGGTTCCCAAGGAAATGATCGCCGGCAAGCTCGGCGACCTCAAGCCGGGCAGCTTCGGCGTGGTGCTGGGCAGCGATCTGGCTGGCGCGCTGGGGGTGAAGGTCGGCGACACGGTGCTGATGCTGGCGCCGCAGGGCAGTATCAGTCCGGCGGGCTTCGCGCCGCG
>DAIDKG010000581.1 GCA_027450125.1 Bordetella sp.
TGATGATCCACTCGCTCTACAGCAACAAGGAAATCTTCCTGCGCGAGCTGGTCTCCAATGCGTCCGATGCCTGCGACAAGCTGCGCTTCGAGGCCATCGACCACCCTGAACTGCTGGCCGGCGACAGCGAGCTGGCCATCCGCGTGTCGTACGACAAGGCGGCGCGCACCCTCACCATTTCCGACAACGGCATCGGCCTGTCGCGCGACGAGGCCGTCGCCAACCTGGGCACCATCGCCCGCTCGGGCACGCGCGAGTTCTTCTCGCAGCTCACCGGCGACAAGCAGAAGGACGCCCAGCTCATCGGCCAGTTCGGCGTGGGCTTCTATTCCTCGTTCATCGTGGCCGACAAGGTCACCGTGGTGAGCCGCCGCGCCGGGAGCGAAAGCGCCATACGCTGGGAGTCCGACGGACAGGGCGAATTCACCATCGGCGAGGCCGAGCGCGCCGGCCGCGGCACGGACGTGACGCTGCACCTGCGCGCCGACGAGGACGAGCTGCTCAACGGCTGGAAGCTGCGCGAGATCCTGCGCCGCTACTCCGATCACATCTCGCTTCCCATCCGCATGGCCAAAGAAGAGTGGGACGCCGAAAAGAACGAGCAGGTCGTGAAGGACGAATGGGAAGCAGTCAACCAGGCCAATGCCCTGTGGACCCGTGCCAAGTCCGATATCGCCGACGATCAGTACCGCGAGTTCTACAAGACCATCTCGCACGACTTCGACGACCCGCTGGCCTGGACGCACAACCGCGTGGAAGGCCGCAGCGAATACACCCAGCTGCTCTACCTGCCCAAGCACGCGCCCTTCGACCTGTGGGACCGCGACGCGCGCCGCGGCGTCAAGCTCTATGTCAAGCGCGTGTTCATCATGGACGACGCCGAGCAGTTGCTGCCCTCCTACCTGCGCTTCGTGCGCGGGGTGATCGATTCGGCCGACCTGCCGCTGAACGTCTCGCGCGAGATCCTGCAGGAAAGCCGCGACGTGCGCGCCATCCGCGAGGGTTCGGCCAAGCGCATCCTGTCGCTGCTGGAAGACCTGGCCGAGAACAGGAAGGACGAATACGCCGCTTTCTGGACCGAGTTCGGCCAGGTGCTCAAGGAAGGCACCGGCGAAGACCCGGCCAACCGCGAGCGCCTCGCCAAGCTGCTGCGCTTTGCCTCGACCCATACGGGCGATGCGGCGCAGACCGTGTCGCTGGCCGATTACCTCTCGCGCGCCAAGGAAGGCCAGGACAAGATCTACTACGTCACGGCCGACTCCCATGCCGCGGCTGCCAGCAGCCCGCACCTGGAGATCTTCCGCAAGAAAGGCATCGAAGTGCTGCTGCTGTCGGACCGCGTGGACGAATGGATGCTGTCCTACCTGCGCGAGTTCGAGGGCAAGTCGCTGGTGTCCGTGGCCAAGGGCGGTCTGGACCTGGCCGACCTGGCCGACGAAGAAGAAAAGAAGCGGCAGACCGAGGTGGCCGAGGAATTCAAGCCGCTGGTCGAACGCCTGCAGGAGACGCTGAAAGAGCAGGTCAAGGAGGTGCGCGTCACCCTGCGCCTGGTGGACTCGCCAGCCTGCGTGGTGGTCGGCCAGAACGAACTGAGCCCGCATCTGCTGCGCATGCTCAAGGCCGCCGGGCAGGACGCCCCCGATGTGAAGCCGGTGCTCGAGATCAATCCCGAGCATGCGCTGATCGGCCGCATCGGCAAGGCCTCCGATGACGAGTTCGGCGATTGGGCCAGGCTGCTGCTGGACCAGGCCATGCTGGCCGATGGTGCGCAGATCGCCGACCCGGCCGCATTCGTCAAGCGCATGAATGCGCTGCTGCTCAAGGCCTGAACCCCGCACGGCCGGGGGACGGCGCGAGCGCAAGCCGTCCCTCGGCCGAGGCCGGCAACGGCAACGTACCGGCCGCGACTGTACAGGCGCGCAGGACTGTCCCGCGCGGGGCGGATGATGCGGGGCCGGCCGACATTGCCGGCGCCATCATGGCGGCGGCAAGGGCTGCGCGGCTCAGGCAGGCCTTCGGTGCCTGGTCAGAAGTCGTGCACGTTCCATTCGTAGTCGCTGGCGACTTCGCCGATCAGCCGCAGGCGCTCGGCCGGCTCGGACACGAGCCCCTGGCAGACCTTGGCGTTGTAGCTCACCAATATCGCCTTGGCGGCATTGACGAATTCGGGAGCGAGGCCCTGGTCTTCGTAGTTGCGCACGAACGATTGCGCGACGATGCCCACGATGAAATACAGGCCCGCGTTGTGCACGTCCGTTTTCATCAACTGGAAGGCGTCCTTGTAGAACGTCTTGAACGTATCGGTTCCGGGACTGGAATCGGCAAAGCGTTTTGCAATGTCTGTAAAGCTCATGTTCGTTCCTATTCTGGGCTGGGCGAGAGGCGCTTTCGACAGGCCCAACGCCATCATATCGTCAACCCGCCGCACTTTGCGGCGGTGCGCGGGTCCGCGGACGCGCGAGCGGCCGTAGCCCCGCCGAGCCGATGCGTGCCGCAACTCAGTCGAGTTCGGCGCCCTTGAGCTCGGGGATCAGGAACAGCGTCGCCAGCATATCGACCACGTAGATGGCCGCCAGCAGCCCGATGGCGATCTGAAACGAGTATGCCGAGGCGAGCGTGCCCACGACCAGCGGACCGAAGCCGCCGATGGCGCGGCCGATATTGAACAGGACGTTTTGCGCGGTCGCCCTGGCCTCGGTGGGGTAGGCCTCGGACATCAGTGCGCCGTAGCCGCCCACCATGCCGTTGACGAACATGCCCATGACGGCGCCGGCCCAGAGCATCGAGTAGGGATCGGACAGCCGCGCATACACCAGGACCATGACCACCGCGCCGGCCTGGAACAACAGAAAGGCAGGCTTGCGCCCGATGCGGTCGGCCAGCTGGCCGAAGATCCAGATGCCGATCATCATGCCGGCGATGGCCACCGAGGTCCAGAACGCCGACCTGGCCAAGGTGAAGCCGAGCTTGTGGGACAGGAAGCCTGGCATCCAGATCATGATCCCGTAGTAACCGAAGTTCTGCACGCCGCACAGGACCACCAGTCCCAGGCTGGTGCGGGCGGTGCGGCCGTCCTTGACCAGCAGCTTGAAGGCATTGCCGCGCGTCCCTCTTTGCCGGGCATGACGCATGAACAGCTCGGGCTCATGCAGCCTGCCGCGGATCAGCCAGGCGATCAGCGCCGGGATCACGCCCACCAGGAACATGCCGCGCCAGCCGATATGGGGCAGCAGCGCCGGGGTCAGCAATGCGGCCAGGAGCACGCCGACCTGCCAGCCCAGCGCGACATGCGAACACGCCCTCGCCCGCAGCCTGGCCGGCCAGGCTTCCGCGGCCAGGGCCATGCCGATGCCGAACTCGCCGCCCAGGCCGACGCCCGCCAGCGTGCGATAGACGAGCAGATCTTCATACCCGCGCGCAAAGGCGCACAAGCCGGTGAACAGCGCGAACATCACGATGGTCCAGGTCAGTACGCGAACGCGGCCGTAGCGGTCGCTGAGCGCGCCGAAGACCATGCCGCCGGCGACGGCGCCGATCAGCGTCCAGGTCACCAGCGCGCCTGCCTGCCCGTGCGTCAGGTGCAAGTCCGCAGAGATCCGATCCAGCATGAAACCCAGGATCAGCAGGTCGAAACCATCCATCGCATAGCCGATGGCAGAACCGGCCAGGGTCTTCCACCCGTAGCTCGTCACTTGCGCTTGCACGTTGATTTTCCCTTGGGGGTATTGGTTGATTCACGAATCTCAATCAAAAATGATACCGGCTTGCGCTGTTCCAACCCGGAAATACCCCTAGCGGACCGGACCTCGACCATCCATGCGTCGGGCCGCGAGCCGGGCGCCAGTGCGCCTCCCCGGAGAAATCCCCGCATTCAGCAACATGACGGGTTTGGGCCAGGGCCCGGCATCGGGTCGTCCGCGACGCGGCCGATGTCGCGGCAGGCCAACAACCGGCAACGCGGATTGCCTGCAGCCACTAGAATTGGGGCGGCTGCCACGGCGGCAACAGGAATTGCGCGGCCCGGGACAGGCCTCCGCATGCGGAAAGACTGCCAATGACAGCGAGGGAATCCAGCCATGAATGCAAGCAATCAAGCGATGTCGACTCCATGATTTCAAGGGTTGGCGCAGTTCTCCTTCCCGGCGCGGCCTGATCAGCATGCTTCGAGCCGGCCAGCTGACCCTGCACTACAGCGCGCTCATGGTCCTGATCGGACTTGCGTGCGCGCTATGCAATGTGGTGCCTTTCTATTTCGTGTCCGTCCATCTCGATCTGGAATCGCTGGGCGATCTTTTCTGGATACGCTACCTGATCGGCGGCGTGTCCTTCATGGCCTTTGCCAACTTCCGCCAGCTCATCACGGCGCGCAACCTGTGGTGGCTGCTCAGCCGCGGCGTCGCCCGCTGGGCCTGGGTCCTGCTGACCGTGCTGCTGAGCCTGATCTATACCGTGCACGACAATGCTGTCCTGCCGGCGGTCGGCCGCCTGATCTACGAATGGGTGGCCGTCGCCCTGCCCCTGCAGCTGTTGTGCCTGGCGCTGGGCCGACGCGTCATATATCGGTTCAACAACACGGCCATGAACCGGCGCAAGGCGGTGTTCTTCGGCATGGGGCCGCAGGCGCGCACCCTGTACCTGCGCCTGCAGCGTTCGCCCATCCTTGGCATCGAGGTGCTGGGCTACTACGCGGCCAAGCCCGTGGCTGACGACGAGAAGAACACGGGTTCGGTACCGCCTTACCTGGGCACGCACGAAGACGCCTGGCCCCGCATCAAGGCCAGCGAATTCGACACCGTGTTCATCCAGCCCTACGACTACTACGACCAGGAGCTGAGCACCCGGATATTCGGCCAGCTCTACGATTCGACGGCCACGATCTACATGGTGCCCGAGACCCGCTGGGCCGAGGACGTGATCCTGTCGGGTACCGAGATCGCCGGGATTCCTCTGCTGTCCATTCACGACACGCCCATCATCGGGGTGGCCCGGATTTTCAAGCGGCTGATGGACCTGGCTCTGGGCGGCCTGGCGCTCGTCCTGCTGTCGCCGGTCCTGCTGGTCACCGCGGTGGCGGTGCGCCTGGACTCGCGCGGACCGATCCTCTTTCGCCAGGTCCGCTACGGCGAGCGCGGGCAGCCCATCAATGTCTACAAATTCCGTTCGATGTATGTCGACGACGGCGGTCCGCTGCGCCAGGTCAGCCGCAGCGACCCGCGCGTGACGCGCGTGGGCAAGCTCCTGCGCCGCACCTCATTGGACGAACTGCCGCAGCTGATCAATGTGCTGTCCGGCTCGATGAGTCTGGTCGGGCCGCGCCCGCATGCCGTGGTCCACAACGAACTCTATCGCCAGCAGATCAACGGCTACATGCTGCGCCATAGCATCAAGCCGGGCATCACCGGATGGGCACAGGTCAACGGTTTGCGCGGCGAGACCGATACGCTGGACAAGATGCAGCGCCGGCTCGAATACGACCGCTACTACATCACGCACTGGTCGCTGGGGCTGGACTTCCGGATCCTGTTCCTGACCGCCTGGATCGTGGTCCGGGGCGAGAACGCCTATTAAGGCCTGGCAACGGTGCCTCGCGCCGACCGCCGGCGACACTAGCGCCCGCGCCACTCCCGCCAGAACAGGGCGAGGAACTTCAGGTCCTCGACCAGATAGCGGCGCACCATGCGGCGCGGTTCGCTCGCCATGCGCCACAGCCACTCCAGGCCGCTGCGCTGCATCCAGCGCGGCGCCCGGCGCTGCATGCCGATGGCGAACATCATTGCCATGCCGGCGCACAGCACCAGGCCGCCCGGCAGCGTCGGCGCGTAGCGGAAGGCCCACTTCTCCTGCTTGGGCATGCCCAGGCACACGAACACGACGCGCGGCGCAAGCTCGCGGATGCGGCGCGCATGCTCCTGCGCTTCGGGGCCGTCGGGATCGTATTGCAGGGACGGACTGAGGATCTCGACGCGCAGGCCCGGGAAGCTGCGGGCAAAACCCTCGCGGATGTCGCGCTCGATGCGCGCGTCGCCGCCCAGCACCGCCACCGGCCAGTCCTCGGCCTGCGCCCGCCGGCACAGGGCAACGAAGAGGTCCGCGCCCGTCACCCGCTCGGGCAGGGGCCGGCCCACCAGCCGGCTGGTC
>DAIDKG010000582.1 GCA_027450125.1 Bordetella sp.
GCCTCGAGCGCGCCGGCAAGGTTGCCGCCGGCCAGCTGGAATTCGAGCGCGCGATGCGCCAGGCGCGGGTCGCCCGTCTCGCGGGCAAGCGGAACCAGCGTGCCGGCCGCGGCGCCGTACATGCCGCGCTGCGCGGCGATCTCGGCCGCCACCACCCGGTAGAAGATGTCGCCCGTCAGGCGCACCAAGGGCAGCTTGCCCTGTCGCAACTGGATGCTGCGGCCGGCGATCGGCGGGGAGACGGGGGCGGGATTTGGGGCCGGGGCCGGGGCCTGGGCATTGGCCGGCAAGGGCTGCAAGCCGGCCAGCAGAAGCGCCAACGCGGCAGTTCCGACTTTGAAGAAAGAGTACGACAACGTAGCTGCCTATCGGGGTTTGGACGGCAATGGCACAATTGCCAGGTTAGCAACGGATCATCTTACACTGGCTCATGCCGGAATTGCCTGAAGTCGAGACCACCCGGCGGGGAATCGATGCCGTCATCACGGGCAAGCCGCTGCGCCGCCTGCTGGTGCACGAAACGCGCATGCGCTGGCCCATTCCGGCCGAACTGCCCGGTCTGCTGGCGGGCCGCACGGTCATCGAATGCAGCCGCCGCGGCAAATACCTGCTGTTGCGTTTCGAACACGGGGTCCAGATTGTCCATCTGGGCATGTCGGGTTCCCTGCGTGTCGTGGCCAGCGCGCCTGGCGGACCGCCCCTTTTGCGCAAACATGATCATGTCGAGTGGATATTCGACCATGCCACCCTGCGCCTGCACGATCCGCGCCGGTTCGGCGCCGTGCTCTGGCATCCCGCCGAGGCCGGCCCGGTGGAAACCCACCCTCTGCTGGCCAGGCTGGGCATAGAGCCTTTCGACCCGCGTTTCGACGGGCGCTGGCTGCACCGGCAGTTCCAGAAACGCGCCATGGCCGTCAAGCAGGCGCTGCTGGCCGGCTCGGCCGTGGTGGGCATGGGCAACATCTACTGTTCGGAGAGCCTGTTTCGCGCCGGCATCGACCCGCGCGCGCCGGCCGGCAAGATCTCGCTGCCCCGCTGCGAGCGCCTGGCCCAGGCCATCCGCGCCACGCTGAGCGACGCGCTGGAATCGGGCGGCAGCACGCTGCGCGACTATGTGGGCGCCAGCGGCGAGCCCGGCGCCTATTTCGCCATACACGCCGCCGTGTACGAGCGCGCCGGCCAGCCGTGCAAGGTGTGCGGCACGCCCATACGCCGGCTTGTGCAGGGCCAGCGCGCCAGCTACTTCTGTCCGCATTGCCAGAAGCGTTGACCCGGTCCGGCCAATCGAGGCCGCTCAGCCCTGCGCGAACAGCTCCACCATCAAGCCGCGCAGCCACTGATTGCCCGCGTCCCGGTGAAAGCGCCGCTGCCAGTACAGATTGGTCTGCAGCGCGGGCATGCGCAACGGCGGGACCATCGTCGCCAGGCCGAAGCGCGAGGCGGTCTGGCCCGCCAGCTTGGCCGGCACGGTGGCCAGCAGGTCGGTGACGCTCAACACATGGGGTACCGCCGTGAAATGCGGCACGCTGTGGTGCGCGCGCAGCGTCACGCCGGCCGCCTCGAGCGCCTGGTTGATCTGCCCGTAGGGCGCCGCGTGCGACACGATCAGGTGCTGCTGGGCGCGGAAAGCCTTGAGCCCCATGTTCTCGTGCGCCTGCGGATGCCCCTTGCGGAAAAGCGTCATATAGCCCTGGCGAAACAGCATGCGGTGCAGGATGTCGCCGTCCATGCCGTCGAAGGCGCCCACGGCCAGGTCGACGCGGCCGGCCTCCATATCGCGCCGCAGCTCGGCCCCGCCGCGCACCGAATCGATGCGCACGCCGGGCGCACGCCGGGCGCAAGCCTCCATCAGCGCAGGCATGAAGTGGATCTCGCCCACGTCGCTCATGGCGATGCAAAAGCGCCGCGCACTGCCCGCCGGGTCGAATGCCTCGTCAGCCTCCAGCAGCCGGTCGAGCAGGCCCAGCGCCTCGGCAACCGGGCCGGCCAGGCGCTCGGCCTGCGGCGTGGGCAGCATGCCCTGCCCGGTGCGCACGAACAGATCGTCGCCGAACGTCGCGCGCAGGCGGCGCAAGGCATTGCTCACCGCCGGCTGGCTCAGGTCGAGCCGGCGCGCCACGGCCGAGATGTTGCGCAATTCGAGCAGGTGCTGGAAGACCACCAGCAGGTTCAGGTCCAGGCGGCGCAGGTCGGCCATGTCCGATTTTCCGTGAAAGATGGCAGGGCGGAATATCGCCCAATTATTCACGAAATTTATATTCTGTATTTTTCCATTCCCATAGCAATGGGACCGCAGATTGCCGAAAATGGTCGGCGCGAAAACACATTTTCATGCGCCGACGCGGCCTGGGCCGCGCGCCGGAGGACACATCATGGACACCCTGCAATACCTGTCGGGCTTCGGCAACGACTGGGCCACCGAGGCCCTGCCCGGCGCCCTGCCCCGCGGCCAGAACTCGCCGCAAACCTGCCCCTACGGCCTGTACGCCGAGCAGATCTCCGGCACGGCCTTCACTGCGCCGCGCGCCGAGAACCGCCGTTCATGGACTTACCGCATCCGTCCGGGCGCCAAGCATCTGCCGTTCCAGGCCTGCGATGCGGCGCCGGGCTGGCT
>DAIDKG010000583.1 GCA_027450125.1 Bordetella sp.
GTCACCAGCTCGCGGATGGTGGCGCTCACGTCCGGCTTGTTGGACTGCATCTGCTGATCCCAGCACACGCCGACTTGCTGCGGCAGCAAGACGGAGACGCCGGGCGATTGCGGCGAGAGCTGCACGGCGGCGATCTTGTCCTGGATCGCCTGCTGCGCCCGCTTGAAGTCCGCGTCCTGCAGCTGCTGCTCGGCGTCCTGCGTGTCCTGCTGCAACTGGTCCAGGCTGTCGAGATTCTGCGCGATGCCCACCACGCTGTCCTGGCCGTCGAAATCGTAATGCACCGAAAGCTGGGTCACCTTGAGCGCCTGCAGCCTGCTCCTGGCATCGGGGAAATCCGAGGCATCGAAGCGATGCACGCCGTTGTGGAAGTCCTGGAAAAAGTGCGCCAGGCCCAGCGGGCCCGGATATCGCTTGGAGAGCACCAGGGTATCGATCTTGATCTGCAGGCTGACCTCGCCGCACTGGCCGGCCGACCAGGGAAAGCTGACGCTGACCGGGAAGTTGTAGTTGTCGAGCCGATGCGCGCCCGCGGCGCACTGCACCGTCAAGGCCGTGGCATAGGGCTTGGACAGCGCACCTGGATTGACGTCGGTGGGCTGGCCGGACACCGTGACCTGCACGACCTGGGCCTTGAGCTGATCGGTCTGGGGCTTGATGCCGGCCAGCGTCTGGTCCAGCTTGGTCTTGGCCTGCTGCGCCAGGAGCTGCTGCTGTTCGGCCTGCAATTTGGCGGCCTGCTTCTTCGCATCCTCCCGTTGCTGCGCGATCAGCTGGTTCACGCGCTGGTCCACCGCGCTATTGAGCGTCGGCAGAAAATCGTCGGTGAACGGCACGCTGTAACCCAGCGTCTGCACGATATGGAAACTCTTGCCGTCGCGCTCGATGAACGGCTTGGCGATGCCGTCGGCAAAGGCCCACATGCTGCCCTTGTCGCCGTACAGCTGGTTGAGCTGTGCGGCCTGGTCGGGCGCAGTCTGCAGCGGGAACAGCACCTTGGCCTGCCAGTCCTTCTGCACCTCGCAGGAGGCCTGCTGCTCGACGTAGCTCAGCGCAAAATGCAGGGGGCCGCCGATCAGGCTCCAGACCGGTTCGTCGGCCGCGCCGGTGTGGCCCATGAGCTGGCGCACCTTGGCCAGCGAGCCGAGCGCGGTGTAGACCGCCGAGGTCTTGACGGCGGGGTCGACCGAATAGCGGTGGAAATCCGACGCGATCTGGTAGGCCTTGCCCGTTCCGCCTACCGCGTCGGCGGCGATCTGGTTGACCTGGCCGAAATACTGGGCAAGCGCCTCGGCGGCTGCCAGGTTGTCGCTCAGGACCTGGCCGCCGGCTGACGCCGAAATGTTCAGTGAGTCCTTGATCGCCTGGCCGCCCACCGAATCGATGGCGCCGACGACCTTGGCTGCCTTGGACGAATCGAGCAAGGCCTGCTTGCGCAGGCGCTCGAAGCTGCGCGCCAGCTGTATCCAGTCGGGCAGGCTGGCCGATGAATCGTCGGCAAACTCGCGGTTCAGTCTGTCGAGGACACGGTAATACGGACTACGTCCGCCCGTGATGCCGCCCAGCGCGGAGCGCCAGTCAGGCTCGCCGGCCAGCAGGCTCTCGGTGGCGGCGAAGTTGCTGATGAAGTTCTGCCAGGCCTGGATGCGCCGATCGCGGTACCAGGCGTCGAACGCGGCGCGGAACCGGACGAACTTGGCATGGTCGTCCACGCTCTTGTCCATTTCGTCCAGGAAAGCATTGATGATCTGGCGGCCGGCGCGCGTGTAGGCGGCAGGCACCATGAGCGCAGAAGCGCTGGCGGCCCCAGGCGCGTGGGTATTCCAGAAATCCGAGGCGTACACCGACGGCACGGGGCCGTCCTTGTCGGGCACCAGGCCGGTGACCCAGGTCATCTGCGGATCGGCATAGGCCACGCGGTCGAGCAATGCCTGGTTGGCGCGCACGCGCGCGGCGAGAAACGGATCGCCGGCGTCGGTCCAGGCAAGATGCGCCAGGGCAAGCTGGTTCAGCTTCGAATAGAAGGAGGCCGCGTAGCGTGCCGTGCGCTGGCGCTGCGGCATGGCGGTCAGCGCATCGAGCCCTGCGCCATGCTCGCGCGCGATATCCAGATTGATCGAACGGACCAGGTTGCGGATGAGCAAAGGCTGCTCGTGGCCGGGATCGCCGGCCTGGACCCGGTCGAGATCTTCCTGCTGGTTGCGCAGCACGGCGGGCAGGATGGCGTTGCGGTAGTTTTTGACGTAGTGCTGCTTGAGGCGGCTCTCGAGCGCATCGATGCGGGTCGTGATCACCATCCACTGCGCCATCCAGCTTGCGTCGCGGCGCATGACCTCGGCCAGGGTATCGCGCTCGTTCATGAGCGCGGGCACATCCTGTTCCAGCCTGCCGGTCAGCGCAATGTCGTAGGGATGGCGGGCGCGCACCAGCTTGAGGGTGTCGACGTTGTCGACGAAGGCCAGCGTCAGCAAAATCCCGAAGGCCGCGACGAACAGCCACCAGGCCGTCACGCCCAGATACTGCGTGACCCGCCGCCAGTGATTGGGCATTTCGGCGGGCCGCGCGCTGTAGCGGTCCTGCGGCAGCACGCGGCCGAAGAAGTCATGCAGGAACAGTCCGGCGCGGCCGCCGGCG
>DAIDKG010000584.1 GCA_027450125.1 Bordetella sp.
CCCTCCAGCAGGAAGGGCACCAGTGCGGCATGCTCGCTGCGCGCCACGTCGGGGAAAAGGCGCTTGAAGCGCTGCGCGTAGTCGCGGCCATAGTTGGGCGGGATCTGCATGCCGACAATCAGCACCCGGGCGCCAGCCTGCAAGCAGCGTTGCGTCATCGCGCGCAGGTTCTGTTCGGTGGCATCCAGCGACAATCCGCGCAAGGCGTCGTTGGCGCCCAGCTCCAGCACGACGACGGCCGGCCTGTCCCGAGCCAGGAGCGCGGGCAGGCGCGAGAGCCCGCCGCGGGTGGTGTCGCCGCTGATGCTGGCGTTCACGACGCGGTAATTGGGGTATCGTTGGGCCAACCGGGCGCCCAGCAGCGGCACCCAGCCCGAGCCGCGTGCGATGCCGTATTCTGCTGACAGGCTGTCGCCTACCACCAGAACGGTCTTGACGGCCGCCGACGCGGCGGCATCGGCGGCGCAGGCCCGGATCGGCAGGCACGCGGCGGCGGCAAGAGGCAGGGCGATCAGGGCGAACCTGGCAAGGCGGCATAGCTTGGAAATCAGCGGACGCATGGAAAGCGGCAATTCGATCGAGGTTAGCGGACTGGCCAAGCGCGTGGCCGATGCCGGCGGCGAACTGACCATACTCGATGGTATCGAATTCTCGGTGCGATCCGGTAGCGCCATCGCCATCACCGGCAGTTCGGGCTCGGGCAAGGCGACCCTGCTGGGCCTGCTGGCAGGCCTGGACGTGCCGAGCGAGGGTCGCGTGAAGCTGGCCGGGCAGGATTTGTTCTCGCTGGACGAAGACGCCCGGGCGCGCTTGCGGGCCGCGCATGTGGGCTTCGTGTTCCAGTCCTTCCAGCTGCTGCCCAACCTGACGGCGCTGGAAAACGTGATGCTGCCGCTGGAACTGGCCGGCAAGCCGGCCGCCGCTGCGGCGGCACGGGCCATGCTCGAGCGCGTGGGCCTGGGCGCGCGCCTGAACCATTATCCGCGTACGCTTTCCGGCGGAGAACAGCAGCGCGTGTCGCTGGCCCGCGCCTTCGTGGTGCAGCCCAGCCTGCTCTTTGCGGACGAGCCCACCGGAAGCCTGGATGCCGCCAGCGGCGAAAAAATAATCGATCTGATGTTTTCCATGCACAAAGAGCAGGGCACGACCCTGGTGCTCGTGACGCACGATGCGCAACTGGCCGCGCGTTGCGAGCAGCAGATCGTCCTGCACGCCGGCAGGCTGGCCGCGCCGGCGATTCGAGCCTGAACAGCAGGACCCACCCGCATGACTTCGCCATGATCGATCTGCGCAATATCGAAACTTTTTTCTGGGTGGCCACGCTGGGCGGGTTTCGCGCGGCGGCGGAAAAGCTCAATGCCACGCAGCCGGCCATTTCGCAGCGTATCGCCCTGCTCGAATCGGATCTGGGCGTGCGCCTCTTCGAGCGCAACACCCGCGGCATCGCGCTCACCCCCAAGGGCAGCGAATTGCTGTCGCATGCCGAACGCATGCTGCAGATGCGGCAGGACATGCAGGTCGCGGCGCGGGCGCGCAAGATCATGAGCGGTACGCTGCGCCTGGGGGTGTCCGAGACCATCGTGCATACCTGGCTGCCGCGTCTGATGGAGCGGCTTTCCGACGCCTATCCGGCGCTGATGGTGGAGATCCAGGTCGACACCACGACCTCGCTCAAGGCGCAGCTCGTGGCGCATCAGATCGACCTGGCCTTTCTGCTCGAACCCATGGACGACTCGCGCATCGAGGGCCTGCACCTGTGCCAATATCCGCTGCACTGGATCGCGGGACCGGCGCTCAAGGTCGGACGCCAGCCGGTCACGCTGCAGCGATTGTCGCAATGGCCCATCATCACCTATTCGTCTACTACCGATCCCTACCGCATGGTGCGGGAGCTGATGCTCAAGGCCGGCATCGAGCGTCCGCGCATGTACGGCAGTTCGGCCGTGAGCGTCATCGTGCGCATGGCGCAGGACGGCGTGGGCACCGGCGTGCTGGCCACGGTCTTTCTTGCCAAGGAGATCGAGCGGGGAGAGTTGCGCCTGCTCGAGGT
>DAIDKG010000585.1 GCA_027450125.1 Bordetella sp.
TGGAACTGCCGCCGCTCAACGGGTATCTGGCGCGCCAGATGCTCGAGCGCAGCCGCCTGTGGCGCAGCGTGATCGCGCCCGAGGTGGAGGTCGGCGTCATCGAGGTCCTGCAGCATGCGCTGGTGCAACTCTCCGAACTGATCTGCGAACTGCCTGACATCGAGATGCTGCAGATCGATCCGCTCCATATCGGCGCGACGCACCTGCGCGCGGGCGGCGTGCGCATGCGGATCGCGCGCGAGGCGGCCGGCTCGCCGCAACTGGGCGGCTATCCGCACATGGCCATCCACCCCTACCCCACGCGCCTGGTGCAGGTGCGGCGCATGGACGACGGCCTGCCCTGGGTCATACGGCCCATACGCCCCGAGGACGGCGAATCCTTGCAGACGTTCATCCGAGGGCTGTCGGAGCGCTCGCGCTACATGCGCTTCGTGTCGATGCTGCGCGAACTGACGCCGCGCATGCTGACGCGCTATACGCAGATCGACTATCACCGCGAGCTGGCGCTGGTGGCGTGCACGCTGGTGCCCAATCCGGAGCACCGCGGCCACCCGCGCGAGGTCATCATCGGCTTCGCGCACTATCTGCGCAATCCCGACGGGCGCGGCGCGGAATACGCGCTGGTGATCGGCGACGATTGGCAGAAGCGGCATCTGGGCGGACAGCTAATGCAGGCCCTGATCGCCGAGGCCAGGGATCAGGGCCTGGAGTACATCGAAGGCCTGATCCTGTCGGCCAACCGCCCCATGCTGACGCTGATGACCCGCCTGGGCCTGGTCAACGACGCCGATCCGGAAGACCCGACGATGCGCCGGGTATGGATGGATCTGGCGCCGGCCGCCGCGCCGGCCGACATCAGCCGATGACGGCTTGCAGGAAATCGCGGATGTCGTCGATTTCCTGCGGGCAGACCGAGTGCGGCATGGGGTAGGTGTGCCAGCGCACGTCGTAGCCCAGCGCCTGCAGCGTGTCGCGCGAGGCCTCGGCGCGGGGCAGGGCCACGACCGGATCGAAAGTGCCGTGGGCCAGGAAGATGGGGGTGGCCGCATTGGCCGGCTGGCGTTCGGCTCCGGCCAGCTCGATGAGCGGCAAGTAGCCCGACAGGCCCATCATGCCGGCCAGTTTTTCCGGCAGGCGCAGGCCGGTGTGCAGGGTCATGGCGCAACCCTGCGAAAAGCCCGCGAGCACGATGTTCGAGGTGGGAACGCTGCGCGCATTTTCGCGGTCGATCAGGGCGCGTATGGCCTGTTCGCTGGCGCGTATGCCCTCAGCGTCTTCGCGGCGCACCAGGTCCATGACCAGGATGTCGTACCAGGCGGGCATGACCATGCCGCCGTTGATGGTCACGGGCTGCAGGGGGGCGTTGGGAAAGACGAAACGCGTGGCCCGTGTCAAACCCCGGGAGACGTCGGGGACGACGGGGGCGAAGTCGTTGGCGTCGGCGCCCAGGCCGTGCAGCCAGATGACGGCGTGCGTGGGATTAGGGGAGGTTTCTATTTCCAGGCAGTCTAGAAGGTGGGCGGTCATATGTGGCTTGCCTTGATTCGGATTCTTAAGGCGTCGAGGCTGCCCTGCGCAATTCCGATGCTCGCCCGGTGGGCTGCGCTTCGGATTCCTCCGGGGGCCTCGGCTCGCGTATTGGATTATTCCAGGCTGCTTATGCCGGTCGTCTCGCCTGTCTCAGGCCAGGTCTTTCAATGCCTGGAATAGCGCACGGTACTGCTTGCGTTGCGGGTCCTGGCCCTGCTGCAGGGCGGCGTTGCCCTGGGCTTCCTTTCTGGCGGCGCGGATCACGGCGCGCAGGTGCTGGACGTCGGCGCCGGGGTGGTCCTGCAGCAGTTCGGTGAGCGCATCGTCGTCCACCAGCAGGCGGTCGCGCAGGGTCTCCAGGCGGTGCATGGCGGCGGTGGCTTCGCGCGAGCCGTTTTTCCAGACGTCGAGCTGGGCGCGGATTTCCTCGGCGGGGGCGTTGCGCATGAGCTTGCCGACGAAGTGCACCTGGCGGCGGCGTCCGCCGTGGCTGGTGATGCGCTGCGCCTCGCGGATGGCCTCGTAAAGGCGCTCGGCCAGCGGCAGCTGCTTCAGGCGTTCGGGCGACAGATCGATGAGTTCCTTGCCCAGGTCGAGCAGGGCGTGCATGTCCCGCTTGACCTGCGACTTGCTGGGCGGCCTGTCGTCGTCTTCGTCTTCGAAATCGCCGGGAAGGTCGGACTCGTGGGGGAACTCGGCGTGCATGGCAAGTCGGGAAGATGAAAGGGCTATGATAACCGCCTCAGTCAAGTGGACAGCAATGGTCAATTCCTCTTCTTCCCTGCCGGTGGCCGCCAACCAGGCGCGTTTTAGTGAACTCGTCGAGAAGGTGCTGGCATACGCGCGCAAGGCCGGCGCTAGCGACGCCGTGGCCGAGGTTTCCGAGAGCCTTGGGCTGTCGGTCTCGGTGCGCAACAACGATATCGAGACCGTCGAGCAGACGCGCGACCGCTCGCTCGACCTCACCGTCTACGCGGGCCAGAGCCGCGGCTCCGCCTCGACGTCCGATTTCTCCGACGAGGCCCTGCGCCAGACGGTCGAGGCGGCCTGGCACATCGCGCGCCATACCGCGGCCGATCCGGCCGCCGGCCTGCCCGAGGCCGACATGTTGGCCACCGACCATCGCGACCTGGCCTTGCATTACGCCTGGCCCATCGGCACCGAAGAAGCCGCCGAACTGGCGCTGCGCGCCGAGCGCGCCGCGCGCGCGGTCGATCCGCGCATCACCAATACCGATGGGGCCTCGGTGGGCGCCTTCGAAGGCCAGTTCGTCATGGGCAACACGCGCGGCTTCCTGGGCGGCTATCCTTATTCGCGCCACAGCCTGTCGGTGGCGCCCATCGCCGGGCGTGGTGACGGCATGCAGCGCGATTATTGGTACACCTCCGAGCGCGACGCGGGGTTGCTGGCCTCGCCCGAGGCGGTCGGCCGATATGCCGCCGAGCGCACCCTGTCGCGCCTGTCGGCCCGCCGTATCGGCACCCGCAAGGTGCCGGTCCTGTTCGAGGCTCCGCTGGCCCTGGGCCTGCTGGGCGCCTTCACCCAGGCCACCAGCGGCGGCGCGCTGTATCGCAAGGCCAGTTTCCTGGTCGATGCGCTGGGCAAGCCGGTGTTCGCCAGCCACATCGATGTGGCCGAGGATCCGCACGTTCCGGGCGGCTTGGGTAGCGCCCCCTTCGACGACGAAGGCGTGCGCACGCAGGCCCGCCAGGTGGTCGCCGGCGGCACGCTGGAAGGCTATTTTCTTTCTACCTATACGGCGCGCAAGCTGGGCATGGCCAGCACCGGCAATGCGGGCGGCTCGCACAATCTCTCGCTCACCTCCAGGCTCACGCGCAAGGGCGACGATTTTCAGGCCATGCTGCGCAAGCTGGGCACGGGGCTGCTGGTCACCGAACTCATCGGCCAGGGCGTGAACTACGTCACGGGCGATTATTCGCGCGGCGCCTTCGGCTATTGGGTCGAGAACGGCCGCATCCAGCATGCCGTTCAGGAAATCACCATCGCCGGCAACCTGGCCGACATGTTCCGCGCCATCGTCGCGGTAGGCGCGGACACCATCACGCGCGGCACCAAGACCACCGGGTCCATCCTGATCGAGCAAATGTCGATCGCAGGTACCTGAGCTGTCCGTCATCCGACCCTCGGGTCGTCCAGCAACGCGCTTCGGGAGATCAAAAGCATGCAACGTCGATCCTTCTTGAAGGGGGCGGGCCTGGGGGCCGCGGCAGGCGGCGCCGTCCTTGCCGCGCCGGCATTGGCCGCCGATGCACCGTCCTTCAGGTGGCGTCTGGCCTCGGCTTTCACCGACCGGCAGAACGTGCTTTACGAGGCCGCCGGCGTGTTCGCCGACTACGTGTCCGATGCCACGGACGGGCGCTTCGTCATCAAGCCCGCGCCAGCCAGCGAGAAAGCGCCGGCCTCGGGGGTGCTCGAGGCCGTGCAGAAAGGCGAGGCCGAAATGGGCCATGCCGAGTCGTCGCTGTATCAGGATATCCGGCCGGCCTTCTGTTTCGATGCGGCGGTGCCCTTCGGCCTGACGGCCCGGCAGATGAACGCCTGGATGTTCGAGGGCGACGGGCTTGCGCTCACGCGCGATCTCTTCAAAGACCACGGCATCGTCAATTTCCCGCTGGGCAATACTGGCGCGCGCATGGGCGGCTGGTACCGGAACGAGATCCGGTCCATCGAAACGTTCAAGGGCCTGAAGATCCAGGCCTCGGGCCTGCTCGCAACCTTGCTGGCCGCCATGGGCGCGGCGCCGCAATCGCTGGCGGCGGCCGACGTGCCGACGGCGCTCGCTTCCGGCAATCTCGATGCCGTGCCGGGCGCCGGCACGCCCTACGACGACGACAAGCAGGGCGTGCCCAAGTCGGCAGGCTTCTATTACTACCCCGGCTGGTGGGCGGGCGGGACGCAGGCCTCGCTCTACGTCGGCGCCAAGGCCTGGGACAGTCTGCCCAAGGCCTACCGGACCGTCGTCAAGGCGGCCAGCTGCGCGGTTCACCTGGACGTGACCGCGCGCTACGACGCCCGCAACGCCGTGGCCCTGCGCCGCCTGACGGCCGGCGGGGCCCAGTTGCGCGCCTTCCCGCGCTCGGTGCTGGACGCCGCCTGGGACGCATCATCGGCCTGGTATGCCGACATGTCGGGCAAGGATCCGAAATTCAAGGCGCTTTACGACAGCTATATGGCCACGCGGGGCGACATGGTGTCCTGGTTCAAGTTGGCCGAAGGGGCCTACGAGCAGTACCTGGCTTCGACGCTGGTCTTCAAGCAAGGCTGAGGCTGAGGCCGGTTCGGGATCCCTTCGATCGTGTGGCTTGCGCAATAAATGCCCAGATGCTATAGTTTTGGGCTCTTTCCCATCTTTTTAAGCACGGGCGGGTAATAACGCTTAGGCCGAAGATCGAGGAGAGAAAACCCGGCGAGCAGGCCTTCTGCCCGTCGGAACAATGGAAACTAGGAACCATCATGAAGACCTTTGTGGCCAAGCCGCATGAAGTCCAGCGTGACTGGTTTGTGATCGACGCCAAGGGCAAAGTCCTCGGTCGTGTGGCCAGCGAAGTCGCACGCCGCCTGCGTGGCAAGCACAAACCCGAATTCACGCCGCACGTTGACACCGGTGACTACATCATCATCGTCAACGCCGCCGATATCGTCGTTACCGGCAACAAGACGGAAGACAAGAAGTACTTCCGCCACACCACGTACCCGGGCGGTATCCGTGAAACCAATTTCCGGAAGATGCAAGAGCGTTTTCCTGGCCGCGCCATCCAGAAGGCCGTCAAGGGCATGCTGCCCAAGGGTCCCCTGGGCTACGCGATGATCAAGAAGCTGAAGGTGTATGCCGGTGCCGAGCATCCGCATACCGCGCAGCAGCCCAAGCCGCTGGAAATCTAAGGAAACGCCATGATCGGTAACTGGAACTACGGAACCGGCCGTCGCAAGACCTCGGTGGCCCGCGTCTTCATCAAGAAGGGTACGGGCAACCTCGTCGTCAACGGCAAACCCGTCGACGAATTCTTCGCCCGCGAAACCGGCCGCATGATCGTGCGCCAGCCGCTCGAACTGACCGGCCATGTCGAATCGTTCGACATCAAGGTCAACGTGCGCGGCGGCGGTGAAACCGGCCAAGCCGGCGCCATCCGCCACGGCATCACCCGCGCCCTGATCGACTACGACGCGACGCTCAAGCCCTCGCTGTCGCAAGCCGGCTTCGTCACCCGCGATGCCCGCGAAGTCGAACGCAAGAAGGTCGGTCTGCGCAAGGCCCGCCGCCGGAAGCAGTTCAGCAAGCGCTGATCGCCTGCTGCATCAAAAAGCCGCCCTGTTCGTACAGAGGCGGCTTTTTTTTGCCCATGCGGCGTTAGGCGCGCAAGGAGGCGTGGGTTGCCATGCCTCATGGCTGTTGCGGCCATCGCTTGATTCCCGGGTGCCGACGCTGCCTTCTCTGAGGGAGTTTGTGCCGTTAGTCGGCGAGGGAGCGATAAAATGGCGTCTGCGCCATGCCGGATTGCTTGTTGCATCTGCTTGGTGCACACCTCCTGCGCAAGGCGCCTCTTTTGTAAAGTTCACACCATGGCATCGAAGATCAAAGTCGGCATCGTCGGCGGCACCGGCTACACCGGCGTGGAACTGCTGCGCCTCTTGTCGCAGCACCCGCACATCGAACTCACCGCCATCACGTCCCGCAAGGAAGACGGCATGCCGGTGGCCGACATGTATCCCAACCTGCGCGGGCGCGTCGGCCTGGCCTTTTCCACCCCCGAAAAAGCCAGGCTCGCCGATTGCGACGTCGTCTTCTTCGCCACGCCGCACGGCGTGGCCATGGCGCAGGCCAGAGAACTTCTGGCCGCCGGCACCAAGATCATCGACCTGGCCGCCGACTTCCGCCTGCAGGACACCGCGGTCTTCGAACGCTGGTACAAGATGCCGCACAGCTGCCCGGACATCCTGGCCGAAGCGGCTTACGGCCTGGTCGAGCTCAACCGCGAGGCGGTCGCCAAGGCCCGCGTCATCGGCAACCCTGGCTGCTATCCCACCACCGTCATCCTGGGACTGGCCCCGCTCATCGAGGGCGGCAGCAAGCTGGTCGATACCCAGACCCTGATCGCCGACTGCAAATCCGGGGTCTCCGGCGCCGGCCGCAAGGCCGAGGTGGGTTCGCTCTTCTCCGAGGCCTCCGACAACTTCAAGGCCTACGGCGTGGCCGGCCACCGCCATTCGCCCGAAATCGCCGCCCAGCTCGAAAAGCTGGCGGGAGCCCCCGTGCCGCTGACCTTCGTGCCGCATCTGGTGCCGATGATCCGGGGCATGTTCTCGACGATCTACGCCCGCATCCAGCCCCAGGCGCGCGGCACCGACTTCCAGAAACTGTTCGAGGACCGCTACGCCGACGAGCCTTTCATCGACGTGATGCCGGCCGGCAGCCTGCCCGAGACCCGTTCGGTGCGCGCCTCCAATACCCTGCGCATCGCGGTGCAGCGCCCCGGCAATGGCGACCAGCTCATCGTCCTGGTGGTACAGGACAACCTGGTCAAGGGCGCCGCCGGCCAGGCCGTGCAGAACATGAACCTGATGTTCGGCCTGCCCGAGTCGGCCGGCCTGGATCAGGTCGCTATTTTGCCGTAAGGGTTATCACGGCCCGGGCCGCAGGGCCTGGGTTATAGTGATGCAGTCTGGGCGGGCTGTCCGCCTGTTGTTACCGCACTGTATCGCGCCGAGACGCATGACGCCCCGGCCAGGAGCGCATCATGAACGCCGTTACCGAAACCGTCGACCTGCAGGCCCCGCCGCCTGCTCCCCTCATTTTCACCGACTCGGCCGCCGCCAAGGTCAAGGACCTGCTGATCGAAGAGGGCAATCCCGAGCTGAAGCTGCGCGTGTTCGTGCAGGGCGGGGGCTGTTCGGGCTTCCAGTATGGCTTCACGTTCGACGAAACCGTCAATGAAGACGATACCGTCCTGGACAAGGAAGGCGTGCAACTGCTGGTCGATCCCATGAGCTTCCAGTACCTGGTCGGCGCCGAGATCGACTACAAGGAAGACATCGAAGGCTCGCAGTTCGTCATCCGCAATCCGAACGCCACCACCACCTGCGGCTGCGGCTCGTCGTTCTCGGTCTAGAGCCCTCGGTTCGGCGCAAGACAAGCAAACCCCGCGCAGCTGCGCGGGTTTTTTTTCGGAGCTCCGGCCCAGGCACATGGCTGGGACCGACCGAGCGCTATGCGGAAATGCTCATCCACCTCGGTCCAAAGCGACAAGACGCCCCGGCACTACATTCCTATACTTGAAACCCCCGTGTCACGCGCCAGGCCGCCTCGTGCCGCAGCGGGGGCTGAAAATCCGGCGTCCGGCCGGGGGCGGGAT
>DAIDKG010000586.1 GCA_027450125.1 Bordetella sp.
CGCGCCGGCTCGCGCGCCGCCTCCCAGCGCGTGGCGCCCATGGCCAGCGCGGACTCCACGCGGTCGCGCCGCGCGGTCAGCTCGTGCGTCATGCGCTCCACGCCCAGGGAGGCGCCGGTGAGCGTGTTGCCCAGGATCATGCCCAGGATGGGGATGGCATATTGCGGCGTGTACCAGGGGTGGATACGGATCACGACCAGCAGGCCCACGGCGGCCACCAGCCACGAGCCCAGCCAGATCGACACAATGCTGTCCAGGGTCTGGCCGGCATAGCGCCAGGCACCGCGCTGCGAGCCGGACAGGCCCGCGACCAGGGTCATGGCGGCCATGAGCGCCAGCACCGCGTACCAGCGGTCGTAGGCGAAGACCCAGCCCAGCACGTAACCCACGGCCAGCAGCTGCAGCACCGTGCGCAGCGCCGCCCAGAGCAGCCTGCGTTCCAGGTCCAGCCTGAGCAGCATCGAAATGGCGCCGTTGACCAGCACCAGCAGGGCGGCGACGGCCAGGTCGCCCAGGCTCAGGTCCTGCAGGGCGGGGCTCATAGCGCCGCCTCCGCATCCAGCCTGCCGCCCGCGCTCATGGCCACTTGGCGGGTGCCCACGCGCGAGGCCTGCGCCGGATCGTGCGAAATCCAGAGCGTGGCGCGGCCGGCCGGATCGGCCTGCAGCCAGCGGGCGATCAGTGCCTCGATCGCCAGCGCGGAGTCCGGATCGAGCGATGCGGTGGGCTCGTCCAGCAACAGGGCCTGAGGGTCCAGCTGCAAGGTGCGGGCCAGCGCAACGACCTGGGCTTCGCCGCCCGACAGGTCGCCGGCCTGGCGGCCCAGCAGCGCGTCGGCATCGCGCCCTGCCGCGGCGAGCAGGTCGCGCGCCTTGCCGGCGTCGTATCTCGCGCTGCGGTAGGCGCGCAGGCTGTAGGGGTAGCGCAGGTTGTCCTCGACCGTGCCGTCGAGCAACGCCGGCCGCTGGCGCAGATAGGCAATATGCCGGCGATAGGCGGGTATTGCCTTGTGGGAAATCGATTTGTCGCGCCAGCGCACCGTGCCGCCGTCCAGCGGATCGAGCAGCGCCAGCGCACGCATGAACACGCTTTTGCCCGAGCCCGACGGACCGACGAGGGCGACGCGCTCGCCCCGGCGCAGCGAAAAGTCGGTGGGGTGCAGCAGGATCTTCCCGCTGCGCCCATCGCGGCGGGTGATCGCCCGGGCCTCGATCAACAGTGTGTCAGTCATATGTGCATTTATGCAGATTGTGTGAAATTGGCGTTGGTTGCCAGTGTCAACGCTGGCGTTGGCGGATTTTCCCGCAAGGTCCCTGAGGCATGCCGGCCAGACGGTACGTAATGTACGCCGTCTTCATTGCAACAGGGTCGCCCGGTCCGCCGGCCTCGCCCGCAACGGTTCGATCGTCTCGGCATCAGGATGCAATATAGCTTTTTGCCATAAAGATCCAGTGTATCTATAGGGAAATTTCATGGGAATTCTTTTGACACATCAGGTTTTTTTTCCGTTCTGATTGATCCGGGGGCGGCGGGAAACGCGACGCGGGGTTCGCGTGCCGCATGGCTTTTTTGAAATTCGAACGCACCGGTCCGCAGGGGTTCTTCGGTCCGGGGCCATTCACGAGACAGAGGGTCCGCAGATAAAAAGTTGCAACCAGAGGAGGTGTACAAAATGCTTTTGCTCAGCAAGGGAAAGGCAGCGTTCACGTCAAACCGCGCGGGTCTCTCGGCCCGCATGGCGGCAATCGATCGATCGCAGGCCGTCGTCGAGTTTTCTCCTGCCGGAATCATCCGCTGGGCCAACGAGAATTTTCTCTCGGTCGTAGGCTACACGCTGGAAGAGGTGGCGGGACAGCATCACGCAATCTTTGTCGACGATGCCGAGCGTGCGAGTCCGGCTTATCGCGCCTTCTGGCAAAAGCTGGGTGCCGGGCAGTTCGACACGGGCTGCTACAAGCGCATCACCAAGGACGGTCGCGAAGTCTGGCTGCAGGCCAGCTACAACCCGCTTTTCGGCCACCAGGGCGAAGTCACCGGCGTGATCAAGTTCGCCTCGGACGTGACCGAGCAGCAACTGGCCGCCGCCAGCGCCCGGGGCGAGCATGAGGCCATCACCAAAGTGCAGGCCATCATCGAATTCGAGCTGGACGGCACCATCATCACCGCCAACGCGCTCTTTCTCCAGGCCATGGGCTATGCCCTGGACGAGGTCGTCGGGCAGCATCACAGCATGTTCGTGCGCCCTCAGGAAAGATCCAGCGCCGAGTACGAGAGCTTCTGGAAGAGTCTTGCACGCGGCGAACACCATAGCGGGCAGTTCCTGCGCATCGGCAAGGGGGGGCGCGAAGTCTGGCTCGAGGCGAGCTACACACCGATCCTGGACGCGGCGGGCCACCCCTTCAAGGTCGTCAAGTACGCCACCGACATCACGCGGCGCTTTACGGCGGCCCAGGTGCTCAGCGAAACGGTCCAGGGCCTGAAGCAGACCGTGGACCAGACCACCCAGGCCAACGACCTGGGCAAGCAGGCTTGCGCCATTGCCGAGCGCGGGGTGCAGAGCGTACAGAACGTGGCCAGGACCATGGAGACGATCACGCAGAGTTCGGCTCGCATTTCCGAGATCATCGGCATGATGGACCGCATCGCCTTCCAGACCAACATCCTGGCGCTGAATGCGGCGGTGGAGGCCTCGCGCGCCGGCGTTCATGGGCGCGGTTTTGCCGTGGTGGCTTCCGAGGTGCGAAATCTGGCGCAAAACAGCGCCAGCGCGGCGCGCGAGGTGCGCGCCCTCATCGAGACCTCGGGCCAGCAGATCGCGCGAGGCACGGGCCTGGCCCAGGAAGCGGGAGGCGTCATGGCCGAGATCGTGGCGTCCTCGCGCAAGGTCGTGCAGATCATGGATGACGTCACTCAGGCGTCCGTCGGCCAGTCGCGGCAGCTGGATCAAGTCACGCTGGATCTGACCCGCGCGTAGCGCTCGGCAAGGCCAGGATCTCGCGCGCCAGCAGCTCCAGCGTGAGCGGCGCGCTGCCTTCGGCCTTGTTGTTGGCCGTGATCCACACCGCCTGCCCCATGGCCCGGGCCTGCCGGCTGGCCCGGGCCAGCACGCCGCGGGTGGCGGGGTCGGGCACCACGATCTTGTCGAAAGGGAAAAAACGCGCCTTGGCCCGCTCGTAGCGTTCACCCGCGAGCAGGCTCCAGCGCACCACCAGCGGCCCGGGGCCGGTCGCCGCCACGGCCTGCATCTGGCGCTCGGCCGAGGGCATGCGCGCGTGTATCGCCACGCAATAACGCACGCCGCGTTCGGCCAGCATGCGCATCATGCGCGGGGTGACCACATCGGGATCGCGAAACTCCACGGCATAGAAGGCCTGCTCGCCCGCCCGCGAGGCGGGCAGGGGCGGCAGCGCGGCCAGGAAAGCCGAGAGACGCGCCACGAAAGCCGCCGTGTCGGCCAGGATCTCCAGCGGCAGCGGGGAAAACTGGAACACCAGCGGCCCCGCCTTGGCACCCAGGCCCGCCACGCAAGGCGCCACAAAGTGCCGGGCGGCCTCGGCCGC
>DAIDKG010000587.1 GCA_027450125.1 Bordetella sp.
CTATCCGGGCGTGCGTGTCTATTCGAGAGCGCCGGCCGGACCGAAGAACTCGTAGTGGCATTGCGCCGCCGGCACCCCCAGGCCCTGCAGGGCCTGCCTGATGCCGCGCATGAAGCCGACGGGGCCCAGGAAGTAGGCCTCGATATCGCTCGTGGCCGGCAGCCACCGCGCAAGCAGCGATTGGTCGATCCGGCCCACCGCATCGGGAGCCGGGTCCTGCGGCCGCGGCTTTTCATAGCAGTAGAAGACGCGCAGCTGCGGATGGCGGGCGGCCAGTTCTTCCAGCGGCTTGCGAAATGCATGAACCCCGCCGTGGCGGGCCGCATGGATGAAGTGGACGGGTCGCTTCGAGGCATCGAGCGCAGCCTGGAGCATTGCCAGCGTGGGCGTGATGCCTACGCCGCCGCTGATCAGCACCAGCGGCTTGTCGCCGCCGTCCAGCGCGAAATCGCCGGCGGGCGGATACGCCTCGATCACGTCGCTTTCCTCGACGCGGTCGTGCAGATAGTTGGACACCTTGCCATTGGGCTCGCGCTTGACGCTGATGCGGTAATGCCGGGCGTCCGGCGCGGCCGACAGGGAATAGTTGCGGCGGACTTCCTCGCCGTCTATGTCCAGTCGCAGGCCGAGGTATTGGCCCGGATTGAATCCGAGCAGCGTGCCGCCGTCCTCGGGGCTGAGATAGAACGACGTGATCTCGTCGCTTTCCCGCTCTTTGCGCGTGACGCGCAAGCGCCGTGCGCCGCGCCAGCCGCCGGGCGCCGCCGCATTGCGCACGTAGTGAGACTCTTCCAGGCCGATCAGGATGTCGGCCAGCTGGCCGTAGGCAGCCCCCCAGGCCGCGATCACGTCGTCCGTGGCGATGTCGGCGCCCAGTACCTCGCGGATGGCCCGCAACAGGCATGTGCCGACAATGGGATAGTGCTGCGGCAGGATGTTGAGCGACACATGCTTGTTGACGATCTGCGACACCAGGCCGCCCAGCTGGTCGAGCCGGTCGATATGGCGGGCATACATCAGGACGCCGTGTGCCAGGGCGCGGGCCTGCGCGCCGGTAGCCTGGTGGGTCTGGTTGAAGAGCGGGCGCACTTCGGGATATTCCCGCATCATCGTGTCGTAGAAATGGGTGGTGAGGGCCACGCCGCCGCTTTCGAGCAGCGGGACGGTGGCTTTGACGATGGCGCGGTGTTCAGCGGAAAGCATGTTTCAAGTTCCTGTGTCGAGGCCGTCGGTATGCCGGCCTGCCTTGCTCAAAGCAGAATTCATGCCAGGATAAAAATCCAATAAAATCAATAGAATGATTTATGAATTGTTAAATCGACTATTGTCAAAATGACTTGTAAATGGTCAAACTGACTTGATGATCTCCAAAGAAATCCTGCAGACGCTGACGCCGCTGATCCTTGATCTCTCGCGTGACCTGCCCGAGGCCGAGCGCTATCGGCGGCTGCTGCAAAGCCTGAGCCAGCTGTTTCCCGGCGACGCCGTCGCGTTGCTGCGGCTCGAAGGCGATACGCTGGTCCCCGTGGCGATCTCGGGGCTGACCGGCGATACGCTGGGCAGGCGGTTTCGCCTCGCCGAGCATCCCCGCTTCGAGCGCCTGCTGGCCAGTCCCAAGCCCTTGCGCTTTCCTGCGGACGCCGGGCTGCCCGACCCTTACGACGGACTGGTGCCCAACGTTCAAGGCAGCCTGGAAGTGCACGACTGCCTGGGTTGTCCGCTGACGATCGGCGATCGGACCTGGGGGCTGCTGACCCTGGATGCGCTCGACCCGGCCCGCTTTGACAGTGTCGACATGGAAGTGCTGCAGGCTTTCGCGAACCTGGCAGCCGCCACCGTGTCGGCGGTCGAGCGCATCCGCGGCCTGGAGCGTGCCGGAGAGACCGAGCGCTGGC
>DAIDKG010000588.1 GCA_027450125.1 Bordetella sp.
CTTCCTTGACCTGATCACGCAGCTGGGGCGAATCGGTGGCGCCCTGGGTGACCAGCAGCTTGACGAATTCGTCCACGTTCTTCTGCGTGATGGGCTTGCCGTTGACGGTGGCCACAGTTTGCGCGAAGGCAAAGGCGGGCAGGGCGACCGCGCAGGCGGCGGCCAGCATGATGATGCGTTTCATGTAATGCAAGTCCTTGGAGGTCTGTAGAAAGAAAGCAGAAAGGCCTATAACAAGAGCAAGCTAACGGGCCGTGGATGTTTCGGACGTCGTCTCTGCAGGCGACTGAGCCTCGATGGCCAGCGCATGGATGGCATGGGGCATGAGATCGCTCAGACGATCATACACCAGCCTATGGCGCGCTACGGGGGAAAGCCCCTTGAAACAGCTGGCTACGATGCGTACCCGATAATGTCCTGCGCCGCCGCGGGCGCCGGCATGGCCGGCGTGCAGATGCGATTCGTCCTCGACGGCGAGGCTGGCCGGCGCGAGCGCGGCCAGCCGCTCGCGGATCAGCGCGATGCGGTCGCCGCTCATGGGCTCTTGCCCTTGTCGCGGTCGACGCCGGCGTCGGCCTCGTCCAGCTGCATGTGGCGGCTCAGCCAGATGGACTGGCCGACCACGAACACCAGCAAAAGCCCCATCAGGCCGAATACCTTGAAGCTGACCCACTGCGCTTCGGTAAAGCGGCCCGAGAAGGCGACATACAGGTTGATGAAGCCGGCCGCCAGGAAAAACAGCGCCCAGCTGAGGTTGAGCTTGTTCCAGGCGGCCTCGGGCAGGGCGATCTGCTGGCCCATGAGCTTGTGCATTGGGTTTCGGCCCATCATCCGGCCGCCGATCAGCACGGCGCCGAAGATCCAGTACAGCACCGTCGGCTTCCACTTGATGAAGGCATCGTCGTGCAGCAGCAGCGTCGCGCCGCCGAACAGCACGATGACCGAGAGATTGATCCAGTGCGTGGCCTCGATGGCCCTGCGGGTGGCCTTGAGCCAGACGATCTGAGCGATGGAGAGTGCCATCGCCGTCGCCGTTGCCGCATAGATGTCGGCGTACCGGTAGACGACGAAAAACAGGATAAGCGGGAAGAGATCGAACAGGAATTTTTTCATTGCCGGACCGCTCCTCCCATGCAAGGCGCGCCCTCGGGAGAGGCGCCCGCACTCGTCGCGGTCCCTGTGGACAGTGCCGCGCCCTGCGTACGCGGGCGGCATGCGGCCCGCAAGGCCGGCCGGGCAGCGTGGTGGTGTTTCTTCATTTGGCCTCGGGTTCGAAGCTCAGCGCCAGCGAATTGATGCAATAGCGCAGTCCGGTAGGCGGAGGGCCGTCGGGGAACACGTGGCCCAGATGCGAGTCGCAGACATTGCACAGCACTTCGGTGCGGACCATGCCCAGGGTCGTGTCCTGTTCTTCGCGCACCAGGCCGGGGGCCAGAGCCTCGAAGTAGCTGGGCCAGCCGCAGCCGGCGTCGAATTTGGTGTCCGAAGCGAACAACGCCGTGCCGCAGGCCACGCAGCGGTAGATGCCGGGGGTGAAGGTGTCCCAGAAGCGGCCGGTGAAGGCCCGTTCGGTGGCTTTTTCGCGGGTGACGGCGAATTCCTGCGGCGTCAGCTGGGCGCGCCACTCGTCTTCTGTCTTGCGTATCTTGTCCATGGTGTTTCCCGAAATGCCCGCCGATACGGCGGGCGATGACGACGACGACCATCTTAATCCATAGGCAGGGGCCTTGCCCCGGCGCTCGCCGTCGCGCGCGGGTTACGCCGTATTGCGCGGAGGACCGAAAGTAGATAACGTGTTAATTAAATATGCGGGTTTTCGATGGATTCGAATGTGATACCACTTACGGCATAAGATGCTAAATTTTGTATAACATTGCGCAATTCGGCTCACAAGAAGGCCGCCCGGCCACCCACCCCGAAGTCGAACAAAGGAGACAGACATGACCAAGCGTACCGGCGCATGCGCCGCCTCGGGCTTGAAGAAAATCGTTGCCGTCCTGGCGCTGGCCTTGCCCTTGGCGGCTGCCGCCCAGGTCAAGATCGGCCTGACGCTGTCCGAGACCGGCCCGGCCGCCTCGCTGGGCATTCCCGAGCGCAATGCCGCGGCCCTGCTGCCCACCGAGGCGGACGGCCAGAAGATCCAATGGATCGTGCTCGACGACGGCACCGACACCACCGCCGCGGTGCGCAACGCGCGCAAGCTGGCCACTGACGACAATGTCGACGTGCTGGTCGGCTCCTCCGTCACCCCCAGCTCGCTGGCCATGGTCGATGTGGCCGCCGAACTGAAGGTGCCGATGATCAGCGTGGCCGCCAGCGCCGCCATCGTCTCGCCCATGGACGCCAAGCGCCACTGGGTCTTCAAGACGCCGCAGAACTACGATCTGATGGCCGGCGCGCTGGCCGACGCCATGGTCAAGGCCAAGATCAAGACCCTGGGCTTCATCGGCTTCAACGACGCCTACGGCGACAGCTGGCTGAAGGTCATGACCGCCGCCGCCGCGGCCAAGGGCATCAAGATCGTCGACACCGAGAAGTACAGCCGCACCGACACCAGCGTTACCGGCCAGGTGCTCAAGCTGGTGGCGGCCCATCCCGACGCCATCCTCATCGCTGGCGCCGGCACGCCTGTGGCGCTGCCGCAGCGCGAACTCAAGTCGCGCGGCTACGCCGGCCAGATCTACCAGACCCACGGCGCGGCCAACAACGACGTGCTGCGCGTTTGCGGCAAGGATTGCAACGGCATGCTGCTGCCGGCCGGCCCGCTGCTGGTGGCTGCCCAGCTGCCCGACAGCAATCCGGTCAAGAAGTCGGCGATGGTCTTCGTCAAGGCCTATGAGGCCAAGTACGGCGCGGGTTCGCTCAGCACTTTCGGCGGCCATGTCTGGGATGCCGGCCAGCTCATCCTCAATGCCCTGCCCAAGGCCCTGAAGACGGGCGCCAAGCCTGGCACACCGGCCTTCCGCTCGGCCATGCGCGACGCCATCGAGGAGACCAAGAACCTGCCTGCCTCGCAGGGCGTGTTCACCATGACCCCCACCGACCACGCCGGCCTGGACGACCGCGCCCGCGTGATGGTCAAGGTGGTCGATGGCAAGTGGGTATACCAGCCCGACCTGTAAACCGGCCTGCCATGCACGCCGCCCCGATCGGGGCGGCGTGTTTTTCTTTTCCTGGAAGATAGAAAAAACGTGGACTTCTCCATCGCACTGATCCTGTTGCAGGACGGCGTGGTCAACGGCGCCATCTATGCCCTGCTGGGCATGGCCCTGGTGCTGGTGTTCGCCGTCACGCGCGTCATCTTCATCCCGCAGGGCGAATTCGTGACCTTCGGCGCGCTGACGCTGGCCATGCTGGCCGGCGGCCGGGTGCCGGGAACGGTCTACCTGCTGCCTGTCCTGGGGCTGGTGGTGCTGGTGCTGGAGCTGGTGCGCGCCGTGCGCAGCGGCTCGTGGTCCGCGATGCCGGGCGTACTGGCCAGCTGCGTGGCGCTGCCCCTGTTGCTGCTGTGGCTGGTGCGCGCCTATGCCGGTCCTCATACGTCGGTGTGGGTCGATATGCTGCTGACCCTGCTGCTGGTGGTGCCCATGGGGCCCATGATCTATCGCATCGTCTTCAGTCCGCTGGCCGAGGCGCCGGTCCTGGTGCTGCTGATCGTGTCGGTGGCCGTGCATTTCGCCCTGGTCGGCATGGGCCTGATCGTCTTCGGCGCCGAAGGCTGGCGCGCCTCGTCCTTCATCGAGGGCCAGGTCAACCTGGGCTTCGGCACATGGTCGGCGCAGAGCCTGTTCATCGTGCTCGTCTGCGCGCTGCTCATCGTGGCGCTGTGGCTCTTCTTCGGCAAGACGCTGTACGGCCGCGCCTTGCGCGCCACGGCCGTCAACCGCCGCGGCGCGCGGCTGATGGGCATCAGCACCGCCATGTCGGGCGGGCTGACCTTCACGCTGGCTGCGGCCATCGGCGCGGTATCGGGCATCCTGATCGTGCCCATCACCACGATCTACTACGACACGGGCTTTCTCATCGGCCTGAAGGGATTCGTGGGGGCCATCATCGGCGGCCTGGTCAGCTATCCCATCGCGGCGGTCGGCTCGCTGCTGGTGGGCGTCCTGGAATCGTTCTCCTCGTTCTGGGCAAGCTCGTACAAAGAGGTCATCGTGTTCACGCTGATCATTCCGGTGCTGGTCTGGCGTTCGCTCAGCCACCGCCAGACGGACGACGAGGAATGAGCGCCATGATGAAAAATCGTACAGTCCTGTTGGCATTTCTCGTCGTGCTGGCCGTGCTGCCGCTCGTGCCGGCGACGCCCGAGTTCTGGATCACCGAACTCGACTACATCGGCCTGGCCGCCCTGGTGGCCACGGGCCTCATGCTGCTGACCGGTGTGGCCGGACTGACTTCCTTCGGGCAGGCGGCCTTCGTCGGGCTGGGCGCCTACGCCACGGCCTATCTCACCACCAAGTACGCCGTCTCGCCCTGGCTCGGCCTGGCGGCCGGCCTGGCGCTGACCGGCGTGGTGGCCTGGCTGCTGGGCCTGATCACCCTGCGGCTGTCGGGCCACTACCTGCCGCTGGGCACCATCGCCTGGTGCCTGTCGCTGTATTACCTGTTCGGCAATATCGCGGCGCTGGGCCAGCACGACGGCATTTCCGGCATCGTGCCCATCTCGTTCTTCGGCGTGTCGCTCCTGCAGGGGCGGCATATCTATTTCCTGATCTGGATCTGCGTGCTGCTGGGTGCGTGGGCCAGCAGCAACCTGCTCGACTCGCGTCCCGGGCGCGCCATCCGCGCCATCAAGAACGGCGCCTATATGGCCGAGTCCATGGGCGTGGATACCGGCTCGTACAAGATCGTCGTCTTTGTCTGGGCCGCATTGCTGGCCAGCGTATCGGGCTGGCTGTACGCGCACATGGAGCGCACCGTCAGCCCCAGTCCGTTCAGCCTGCCCGTGGGTATCGAGTACCTGTTCATGGTGGTGGTGGGCGGTTCGGGCAGCGTGTGGGGCGCCATCCTGGGCGCGGCGCTGATCCTGGTCATCAAGGACCAGCTGCAGAACCTGCTGCCGCTATTGCTGCATTCCCAGTCGAATTTCGAACTCATCGGTTTCGGCATCCTGATGATCCTGATGCTGCAATACGCCAGCGGCGGCGTGTGGCCTATCGTGTCGGCCTGGTGGGCGCGCCTGGGCGGCGGGGGCGCGTCGGGCCGAGGACGCGCCGCGCCGGCGCCGGCGCCCGCCTTGCCGCGCCGCGAGCGGCCCCAGGCCGGGCAGACCGTGCTCCAGGTCGAGGGCCTGCGCAAGGAATTCGGCGGCCTGGTGGCGGTCAACGACATTTCCTTCGGCATGCGCGCCGGAGAGATCATGGGCCTGATCGGTCCCAACGGCGCAGGCAAGAGCACCACCTTCAACCTGGTCAGCGGCGTGATACGGGCCACGCGCGGCGAGGTGCGCTTTCTGGGCGAGACCATCAGTGGCCTGTCGGCGCGCAGCATCGCCGCGCGCGGCGTGGGCCGCACCTTCCAGCA
>DAIDKG010000589.1 GCA_027450125.1 Bordetella sp.
GCCGCATGCGTGCACGGGAAATCATTGGTCCAGGCGGTCCAGCATGAAAGCGCGCGCCGCCTCGATGTGGTGTTCGAGCCGGCGTACCGCCTCCTGGACCCGCCCTTTCCTGAAGGACAGGAAAAGGCCCTCGTGCTGGTCGAGCCACTTGGCAGTGCGCTCGGCCAGGGTGCCGTACCGGGCGGCATGAACCACGCAGCTGCGGCGCAGTTCCTGCACCATGGCCAGCTGCCGCGCGCGCCGGGCCGGCGCATAGAGCGCCGCATGAAACAGCCAGTCGCCGTCAGCCCAACCCGGCCTGCCCGCTTCGAGACTGGATTTGCGCAGGGCGTATTCGGCCTCGGCGTGATCCTGCGGACCCGCCTTTTCGATGGCGTGCCGCAGCAGGTCGCACTCGAGCAGCACCCGAAGGTCGTAGATCTGAGCGAGTTCGTCCCTCGTGAGCTCGATGACACGCGCCCCCTTGCCGGGCAGGACGAGCACCAGCCGCTGCGCAGCAAGCTGCTGCAGCGCGTCGCGCACGGGTATGCGGCTGACGCCGAACCGGCTCGCGATCTCGGTCTGGGACAGGACGGCGCCGGGAGCAAGCCGCCCGGCGAGGATTTCCTCGCGCAGAACGTCGGCGAGCGTGGCGGGAGAGTTCATGCGTCTATTGTATACACGTATACAATAAACGCACAGAGCCACAATCCGGGCGGCACACCTGCCATCCACAACGCCAGGAGCCGAGCATGAGCCACGACTACACCTCCCGCATCGTCTGGACGGGCAATCGCGGGGAGGGCACTGCCCACTATCGCAGCTACGACCGGACCTGGGACATTGCCGTCCCCGGCAAGCCCGCGGTGCATTGCTCGAACGACCCGGTGCTCGGCGGCGACCCCGCGAAAATGAATCCGGAGGACTTGCTGCTATCGGCGCTCTCGGCTTGCCACATGCTCTGGTACCTGCACTATGCGTCGGACGCCGGGATCGTGGTGACCGGCTATGCCGACACGCCGGTCGGTGTCGGCGAGGTGGAACGCAGCGGGGCCGGCCGCTTCGTTTCGGTAACGCTGCGGCCCGTTGCGACGCTGCGCGGCGATGCCGATGTACAGATCGCGCGCGCGATCCATCACCGCATCCACGAGGTCTGCTTCATTGCCCGGTCGGTGAATTTTCCGGTGTCCTGCGAGCCGCAGTTCATCCTGGAAACCTGACGGCCCTGCGCCGCATAGCCGGACGCAATCGCGCAATCCCCAAAAAAACCGCCGGCGTCGGCCGGCGGTTTTTCAGGCCAGGCGCGAGCCTGGCCGCGTGCGATCAATCAGGCTTGGGCAGGGGTGGACTGGGCCTTCTTGCCCAGCACCAGCTGAGCGACGACCACCACGATGATGTTCAACGCCAGGGCCCACAGACCGGTATAGGCGGTCAAGCCGGCGACCGTGTGCACGGGCTTGATGCCGTCGGCGAAGACGGTCCAGGTGCCGTAGGCCAGGCCCACGATCCAGCCCAGCAACAGGGCGCGCCCGCCCAGCCGCTTGCAGAACAGGCCGAACACCACCGAAGGCAGCGTCTGCAGGATCCACAGGCCGCCCAGCAGCTGCAGGTTGATGGCGTACTGCGTGGGCACGAACACGATGAAAGCCAGCGCGCCGAGCTTGATCACCAGCGAAACGACTTTGGCGACCTTGGCTTCGCCGGTGTGCGACACCTGCGGATTGACATAGGCCTTCCAGAAGTTGCGCGTGAACAGGTTGGCCGCGCCGATCGACATGACCGCCGCCGGCACCAGGGCGCCGATGGCGATGGCCGCGAAAGCGAAGCCCGTGAACCAGCTTGGAAACAGGTTCTCGAACAGCGACGGCACGACCTGGTTGGGCGCGGAGACCTTGATATGCGCAGCGTAGGCCATGTAGCCCAGCATGGCGATCAGGGCCAGCAGCAGCGTATACAGCGGCAGGTAGATCGCGTTCTTGCGTATCGTGTTGGGACTCTTGGCGGCGAAGATGCTGGTGAGCGTGTGCGGATACATGAACGCGGCCAGGGCCGAACCCAGCGCCAGCGAGGCATAGGGCAGGAACTGCGCCGGCGCCAGCGTCAGGCCGCCGCTGCCCTTGGCTTTGTAGCCTTCGGCTGCGGCGTGGAACACCGCGCCGTAGCCGCCGACTTTCATCGGCACCACGATCACGGCGGCCAGCACCACGATGTAGATCATCAAGTCCTTGACGAAGGCGATCAGCGCAGGCGCGCGCAGGCCGGCCGAATAGGTGTACAAGGCCAGGATGACGAAAGCCGCGAACAGCGGGATCTCGCCTTGCAGGCCCAGCGCCTGGATGACCACCTCCATGCCCACCAGCTGCAGGGCGATGTAGGGCATGGTGGCCAGCACGCCGGTAACGGCGACCGCCAGTTCGAGAGGCCGTGAGTTGTAGCTGGCGTACACCACGTCGCCCGCGGTCACGTGCCCGTTCTTGTGCGCAACCTGCCACAGCTTGGGCATGATGGCGAACACGATGGGGTAGACGATGATGGTGTAAGGCAGCGCGAAGAAGCCGTAGGCGCCCACGGCGTACACCAGGGCAGGCACGGCGATGATGGTGTAGGCGGTGTAGAAGTCGCCGCCCACCAGGAACCAGGTGATCCAGGTGCCGAAGCGCCGGCCTCCCAGGCCCCATTCATCGAGCGCGGACCCCTTGCTGCCGTGGCTTTGCCAGCGCGAAGCGGCAAAACCCATGACGGTGATCAGCAGAAAGAAGAAGATGAAGACGGACAACGCGGTCCAGTTGATGGAGCTGCTCATTCCTTGTCTCCCTTGTGGTAATGGCGGAAGACCAGCCAGGTCAGGAAGGCCGTCACGGGTATCCACAGAATCTGATACCAGTAGAAGAACGGGAAGCCCAACAAAGAGGGTTCGAGTTTATTGAAGAACGGCACCCACAGCAGGCCGATGAAGGGTAGTAAAAGAATGATCCACATAGTCTCGATATTCTCCTTTGTCAGAATTCAGGGTCGTCGGAACCGCTCAGGGACGAACGGCTTCGGGCGGACCTTGCGTCATGGCAACCTGCCTCGTGGGCTGGCGGCACGCGCTTGTTTCCCCAGGCCATTGTCGGGGTGTTTCCACGAAAAGAACGATAATTCCCTGATAATTGCCTGACTTTCTGTTGCATAAACGAAACAAAAATGACTTACGCCATCCCGGCCCGCAAGCCGCTCGATAGCTTCGGCACCGGCGTGCTGGTGCTGCTCTGCCTTTGCTGGAGCCTGCAGCAGATCTTCCTCAAGCTCGCCGCACACGACGTCTCCCCCACCCTGCAGCTCAGCCTGCGTTCGCTGATCGCCGCGGGGGTGCTGGGCATCGTGGTGCTGCGCCGCGAAGGCCGCAAAATCCTGGCCGACGGCACGCTGGGGTCGGGCCTGCTGGTAGGCACGGCATTCGCCGCGGAATTCCTGCTGGTAGGGTTGAGCCTGGGGCGCACCACAGCCGCGCATTCCATCGTGTTCCTTTACACCGCGCCCATTTTCACGGCGCTGGGCATGCACGCCACGCGGCCGGAAGAGCGCCTGGGCCGTTGGCAGTGGCTGGGCATCGCGGTTGCCTTTGCCGGCATCGCGCTGGCCTTCCTGACCAAAGAGAGCCGCGCGCCAACCGGCGCCGGCCCGAGCCTGACGGGCGATCTGCTAGCGCTGGCCGCGGGCGCGGCCTGGGGCTTGAGCACCGTGCTGATCCGCAACACCCGCCTGTCCGAGGCGGCGGCGGACAAGACGCTCTTCTACCAATTGCTGGTGGCCGGCGTGATCCTGTACGCCTGGCACCTGGCCAGCCACGATGCCGCGCCCACCTGGACTCCCATCGCCTGCGCCAGCCTGGCCTATCTGGTCGTCGTGATCTGCCTGATCAGCTATCTGACCTGGTTCTGGATGTTGCGCAGCTACCTTGCCACGCAAATGGCGGTGCTGGCTTTTCTTGCGCCGATACTGGGCGTGATCTTCGGCGCGCTCATCCTGCACGAGCCGCTGGAGCCACCATTCGTGGCCGGCTCGGCGCTGACCCTGGCTGGCATCCTGCTGGTGGTGCGGGCCGGGCGCTGAGCCTTCAGGCCAGATCGCCCAGGCGGCGGCGCTGCCGACCTTGCGCATCGAAATTGCCGGGCTCAAGCCAGCGTTCGAATGCCGCCTTGCGGGCCGGCCATTCGCTGTCGAGCAGCGAAAACCAGGCGGTATCGCGCGAACGTCCCTTGTAGACCACCGCCTGGCGAAAGATGCCCTCGAAACTGAAGCCCAGCCGCAGCGCCGTGGCGCGCGAAGGCCCGTTCAGGCTGTCGCACTTCCATTCGTAGCGGCGATAACCCAGTTCGTCGAAAACGCGCTTCATCAGCAGATACTGCGCCTCGGTGGAAATGGGCGTGCGCTGCAGCTGCGGCGAGAACGACACATGACCGACCTCGATCACGCCGTTGGCCGGATCGATGCGCATGAGCGCAAGTGTGCCCACCGCGCAACCCGTGGCCAGGTCGATCACGGCGTGATGCAGCGGATCCTCGCTGGCCGCGGCCTGCCCGAGCCAGGCCCGGTGGTCGGCGGGATCGGCGTAAGGCCCCACGGTCAGGTAGGTCCAGGCGCGTCCGTCGGCGGCCTGCCGGAAGGCCCGGACCAGATCGTCGGCGTGGCGCGCGGGATCGAGCGGCTCGATGCGGCAGAAACGGCCCTGGACGGACGTGCGCGGCGGGCGCGGGCGCGCGCTCCAGCCCGGCAATTCGGGGCCTATGGGTTGACCGTATTCGTTGGTGCGCGGGGCGGACATGCGGGAAATCTCCTGGTCGGGCCTCTGGTTTCTTGAAGCAGCCACGTACGATAGTGCAAAAATACGAGCCATCTCATCTTCCTGAACGTCCCCGCGGCGTCCGTGCATCATGAATTACGACTACGACCTCTACGTCATCGGCGCCGGTTCGGGTGGCGTGCGCGCCGCGCGCTTTGCCGCCGGCTTCGGCGCGCGCGTGGCCATCGCCGAAAGCCGCTACCTGGGGGGCACCTGCGTCAATGTGGGCTGCGTGCCCAAGAAGCTGCTGGTCTACGGCGCCCACTACGCCGAAGACTTCGAACAGGCGGGCGGCTTCGGCTGGACCGCGGGTGCGCCGCGCGTTGACTGGCCCACGCTCATCGCCAACAAGAACCGCGAGATCGAGCGCCTGAACGGCATCTACCGCAATCTGCTGGTCAATTCCGGCGTGGCCCTGCACGAGGGGCACGCCCGCATCCTCGACCCGCATACGGTGCAGATCAACGGCCAGCGCCATACGGCCGAGCACATCCTGGTGGCCACCGGCAGCTGGCCCTTCGTGCCCGAGATCCCGGGCCGGGAACACGCCATCACCTCCAACGAGGCGTTTTTCCTGACGCAGCTGCCGCGCCGCGTGGTGGTGGTGGGCGGCGGTTACATCGCCGTGGAATTCGCCTCCATTTTCAACGGCATGGGTGCCCAGGTCACGCAGCTTTATCGCGGCGAGCTGTTCCTGCGCGGCTTCGACCGGAGCGTGCGCGAGCACCTGCGTGACGAACTGGCCAAAAAGGGCGTGGCGCTGCGCTTTGACAGCGACCCGGCGCGCATCGACAAGCTGGCCGACGGCACGCTGCGCGTGACGCTGCGGGACGGGTCCACGCTGGAGGCCGACTGCGTGTTCTACGCCACCGGGCGGCGCGCCATGGTCGACGGCCTGGGACTGGAGAACACGCGCGTCGGATTCGACAAGAGCGGCTTCATCGAAACCGACGACGACTATCGCACTGCCGAACCTTCCGTCCTGGCATTGGGCGACGTGATCAATCGCGTGCCGCTCACGCCCGTGGCCCTGGCCGAGGGCATGGCCGTGGCCCGCCAGCTGTTCCGCCCCGAGGAATACCGCCGGGTCGACTACAGCCTCATTCCCACTGCGGTCTTCAGCCTGCCCAATATCGGCACGGTCGGTCTGACCGAAGACCAGGCCCGCGCGGCGGGGCACGAACTCAAGATATTCGAAAGCCGCTTCCGGCCCATGAAGCTCACGCTCACCGAATCCCCGGAAAAGACCTTGATGAAACTGGTGGTCGACGCGCGGACCGATCGCGTGCTGGGCTGCCACATGGTCGGACCCGAAGCCGGCGAGATCATCCAGGGCCTGGCTGTCGCGCTCAAGGCCGGCGCCACCAAGCGCGTCTTCGACGAGACCCTGGGCATCCACCCGACGGCGGCCGAGGAATTCGTCACGCTGCGCACGCCGGTGGCGTGAGCGCGGCGGCGTCTGCTACCGTAGCGCCTTCAATATCCGGGAAGATCATGGCTTTCAGACCGACCACCCTATT
>DAIDKG010000590.1 GCA_027450125.1 Bordetella sp.
GCACAACCTCAAGAACGTCAGCGTGGAAATCCCGCGCGACAAGTTCACGGTCATCACCGGCGTGTCGGGCTCGGGCAAGTCCACCCTGGCCTTCGACATCCTCTTCAACGAGGGCCAGCGGCGCTACCTGGAATCGCTCAACGCCTACGCCCGCGCCATCGTGCAGCCGGCCGGCAAGCCCGACGTGGACGCCATCTTCGGCATCCCGCCCACGGTGGCCATCGAGCAGCGCACCAGCCGCGGCGGACGCAAGTCCACTGTGGCGACGATGACCGAGATCCATCACTTCCTGCGCCTGCTGTACGTCAAGCTGGGTACGCAGTACTGCCCCGACGACCACGTGCCGGTCGAACCGCAGACGGCCGACCAGATCGTGGCGCGCCTGCTGCGCGAACACAAGGGCGTGCACATCGGCCTGCTGGCGCCGCTGGTCACCGCGCGCAAGGGCTACTACACCGACCTGGCCAAGTGGGCCGGGTCCAAGGGCCACACCCATCTGCGCGTCGACGGCGAATTCATTCCCGTCTCGCCCTGGCCGCGCCTGGACCGCTACAAGGAGCACACCATCGAGCTGCCCGTGGCGGACGTGGTGGTGGACCCGGCCAACGAAGCCGAGCTGCGGGCCGCCGTCAAGAGCGCCCTGGAAAACGGCCAGGGCGTGATGTCGGTAGTGTGGCCGGTGGACACATTGCACCAGTCTCTGGCTTCCGAGCTGCAGCAGACGCACTTCTCCACCAAGCGCGCCTGCCCTACCTGCGGCAAGAGCTTTCCCGAACCCGATCCGCGCCTGTTCTCCTACAACTCCAAGCACGGCTGGTGCGCATCCTGCTTCGGCACCGGCCTGCAGCTGCAGGGCTTCGACGAGGAACAGACCGGCGAAGAGACCGCCTGGAACGCCTGGTACGAAGGCGAGGCCAAGACCTGCAACACCTGCCACGGCCTGCGGCTCAACGCCACCGCGCTGGCCGTGAGGTGGCGCGACCGCTCCATCGCCGAACTGGCGTCGCTGCCCGTGAGCGACGCGCACACCTTCTTCACCGGCCTGGTGGCGCGCGGCCGCGAGGGCGAGATCGCCCGCGACATCCTGACCGAGATCCGCGGCCGCCTCACCTTCATGCAGGAAGTGGGCCTGGGCTACCTGGCGCTGGACCGCGCCGCGCCCACGCTGTCCGGCGGCGAGGCGCAGCGCATCCGCCTGGCCGCGCAGCTCGGTTCCAATCTGCAGGGCGTCTGCTATGTGCTGGACGAGCCCACCATCGGCCTGCACCCGCGCGACAACCGCATCCTGCTCGACGCCCTGGGGCGCCTGGAGGGCAACGGCAATACGCTGGTGGTGGTCGAGCACGACGACGACACCATACGCCGCGCCTCGCACCTCATCGACATCGGCCCCGGCGCCGGCGTGCGCGGCGGGCGCGTGGTGGCCCAGGGCACGGCGCAGGACGTGATGGCCGCGCCCGAATCGATCACCGGCCGCTATCTGGCCAAGCCCTTGCAGCATCCGCTCAACGGCCGCCGCGCCGTCGAGAAAGACACGCCCATGATTCAGGTGCGCGGTGCGCGCCTGCACAATCTGCGCGGCGTGGACGCCGCCATGCCGATGGGCCGCCTCACCGTGGTCACCGGCGTATCCGGCTCGGGCAAGTCGACCCTGGCGCGCGAAGTCCTGCTGGACAATCTCACCCGCGCCGTCGCGCAGCGGAACGGGGCTCCCAGGTCCTCCAGCCCGGCGCCTGCCTGGAGCGGTTGCGAGGCTATCGAGGGCTGGGAGCAGCTGGACCGCGTGCTCGAAGTCGACCAGACCCCAATCGGCAAGACGCCGCGCTCCTGCCCCGCCACCTACGTCGGATTCTGGGACGACGTGCGCAAGCTCTACGCCGACGCGCGCGAGGCCCGCATGCGCGGCTGGACCGCGGCGCGCTTCTCCTTCAACACCGGCGAAGGCCGCTGCCCCGTATGCGAAGGCCAGGGCATGCGCACCATCGAAATGAGCTTCCTGCCCGATGTGAAGGTGCCTTGCGACGGCTGCAACGGCGCGCGCTTCAACAGCGACACGCTGGGCGTGAAATTGCGCGAGAAAAGCGCGGGTGACGTGCTCGGCATGGAAGTGGACGACGCCATCGACTACTTCTCGGCGCACCCCAGGATCCAGCGCCCCCTGCAGCTCATGCAGGACGTGGGCCTGGGATATCTCACGCTGGGCCAGCCCTCGCCCACGCTGTCGGGCGGCGAGGCGCAGCGCATCAAGCTGGTCACCGAACTGGCCAAGGCGCGCATGACGGAGGGCGTCTTCAAGACCGGCCGCGCCTCGCGCACGCCGCACACGCTCTATGTGCTGGACGAACCCACCGTGGGCCTGTCCATGGCCGACGTGGAAAAGCTCATCCACGTGCTGCACCGCCTGGTGGAAGCGGGCAACACCGTGGTCGTCATCGAGCACAACCTGGACGTCATTGCCGAAGCCGACTGGCTCATCGACATGGGGCCCGAGGGCGGCGACGGCGGCGGGCGGCTGGTGGCACAAGGCACGCCGGAAAGCGTGATGAAGGCCAAGAATTCGCACACGGGCCGGATACTGGGTGAGTTCCTGACCGCCGTCCGTGCCGATACAGGCCTAATTAACTGATAACCATAGTTTACAAAACTCAAACTATCAGCTATGGTTATCACGTGATCGAGCTTATCAAGACAGATGCGTTCGGCGACTGGTTCGGCGGTCTGCGCGATATGAGAGAGAGCAAAAGCCCGCATCGATATGCGCTTGATCCGCCTGGCTCAGGGCAACGCCGGCGACGCGCAGCCGGTGGGCGAAGGTATTTCGGAACTGCGCATCGACTACGGTCCAGGCTACCGTGTCTATTACCTGCGGCGCGGTCCGGTCGTCGTCGTTCTGTTGTGTGGCGGTGACAAAGGCACACAGGCAAGAGATATTGCACTGGCGAAAGAACTGGCTGCGCAATGGAAGGAGTGAACATGGAAGCGGTCAAATTCAGCCGTTATGACATGGCGGATTACCTGAAATCCGAAGGCGATATCGCGGTCTACATGGAAGCCGCGATGGAAGACGGCGATCCCGCCGTAATCGCCGCGGCACTGGGTAACGTCGCCCGCGCTCGCAACATGAGTCAACTCGCCCGCGACACGGGCCTGAGTCGCGAAGGCATCTACAAGGCTTTGTCTGGCGATGGCAACCCGAGCTTCGCGACGATTTTGAAAATCGCGCAAGCCCTTGGGCTGCGCATGGAGTTCAAACCGGCTTCTGCCGAGCATCACTGATCTTCAATGATCAACGCGATATGGCAGGCAGCCTACGATGCGCGGCAATCAGTTCACCCTCCTGCCCGGCCGGATGCGCGGCATCGAAGCGGTCCAGGCCGATACGGCCTTCGCCTTCGGCCGGCATACGCACGAGCAGTTCGGCGTGGGCCTGATCCATCGCGGCGCACAGAAATCGGCCAGCGGCCGCGGGCCGGTTGAAGCCGGCCCAGGCGACATCATCACCGTCAATCCCGGTGAAGTGCACGACGGCGCCCCCATCGGCGACCGGGGCCGCGGCTGGCGCATGCTCTATCTGGACCCGGCCGTCATCGCCTCGGCCGTGGCGGACATCACCGAAGGGCGGACGGCCCGCGCGGTCGAATTCGGGCATCCCGTGATCCGCGACGGGCGGCTGGCGACGCTGTTCGGGCGTCTGTTCCCGCTGATGACCGCTGACCCGGCGCACCGGCACGAATTGGCGCTGGAAGAGACGCTTGCGCTCGTGCTGGGCAGGCTCCTGCAACCCAAGGCCGACCGGCCTGGCGCCATACCCGACGGGATCGCGCTGGCCCGCGCCCTGATCGACGACTGCCCTTCCTCGCCCC
>DAIDKG010000591.1 GCA_027450125.1 Bordetella sp.
CCCGATGAGCACCCAGCTGACCGAACAGGGCATCGACCTCATCGAAGGCTGGGACCCAGCCCAGATGGCGCTCAAACCCGACCTGTACGTGATCGGCAACGTGATCACCCGGGGCAATCCGCTGATGGAGGCCATCCTGAACGCGGGCGTGCCCTATGTCTCAGGCCCCCAATGGCTGGGCGACCATGTCCTGCCGGGCCGGCACGTGCTGGCCGTGGCCGGCACCCATGGCAAGACCACCACCAGCGCTTTCCTGGCCTGGATACTGGAATGCGCCGGCCGCCGGCCCGATTTCCTGATCGGCGGCGTGGCGCCGGACCTGCAGGTGTCGGCCCGATACAGTGCCGATGCGCGGCATTTCGTCATCGAAGCCGACGAATACGACACCGCATTTTTCGACAAACGCTCCAAGTTCGTCCATTACCGCTCGCGCACGGTCATCCTGAACAACCTCGAATACGACCACGCCGACATCTTTCCCGATCTGGCTTCCATCGAAACCCAGTTCCATCACCTGGTGCGCACGATTCCCTCTCAGGGCCGCATCGTGGCACCCACCCACGACGAAGCGCTAGATCGCGTGCTCGGGCGCGGCTGCTGGTCGGAACTGGTCCGTTTCGGGCCGGGCGCGGCCTGGGCTGCGGGCGAGCCGCAGGAGGACGGCGCCTTTGCCGTAATGCGCGACGGCAGGGACCTGGGCTCGGTGCGCTGGACCCTGACCGGCGAACACAACCGCCGCAATGCCCTGGCCGCGCTGGCCGCCGCAGAACACGCCGGAGTGCCGGCCGCCGAGGGCATCGCCGCCCTGTCGCGCTTTGGCGGCGTCAAGCGCCGCATGGAACTGCGCGGCACGGTGCGCGGCATCAGGGTGTACGACGATTTCGCCCACCACCCCACGGCCATTGCCACCACCCTGGCCGGCCTGCGCAGCCAGGTCGGCGGCGCGCGCATCCTGGCGGTGCTGGAACCGCGCTCGAACACCATGAAACTGGGGACCATGGCGGCCCGCCTGCCCGCATCCCTGGCCGACGCCGACATGGCTTTCATTTATGGCGAACGCGAAGGCAAGCATGCGCTGGGCTGGAATCCGGCCGAGGTCCTGGCGCCGCTGGGCGGTAAGGCCGGCAGCTACGGCGACCTGGACGAACTGGTCGCCGCCGTGACCGGCGCCGCCAAGCCCGGCGACCATGTGGTCGTCATGAGCAATGGCGGATTCGGCGGCGTGCATCAGAAGTTGCTGGACGCCCTGGCTTCAGTTGCATGAGTAATCTCTATATTGAGTGCCGATGCCTATTGAGTTCTTGACGCGTTCGTTGCGCCTGGGTGGGGCGCGTCCCGGCCGACGCCTCAAGCACGCCAATACGCCACGAGCAACAACATGAAAAACCGCATCCTCTACCTGCACGGCTTTCGCTCATCCCCCGCCTCGTTCAAGGGCAGGATGATGGCGCAGGCCCTGGCCGAGCGCGGTCTCGCGCATATCTGGGCCGCGCCGCAGCTGCCCGCCAGCCCCAAGGCCGCCGTCGAACTGGCCCTGGGCCTCGCGCAGGCTCAACTCGACGAAGGCGGCGAAAGCCCCGCCGGCGATCCGTCCAGGCTGACCGTCATCGGCTCCTCCCTGGGCGGCTATTACGCCACCTGGATCGCCGAGAGGCTGGGCTGCAAGGCCGTGCTGCTGAACCCGGCCGTCCATGCGGCGCGGGATCTCGCCCCCGCGGTCGGTGAGCATCGCATGTATCATTCGGACGCGCCGTTCACCTTCCTGCCCGAATACCTGGACGAACTGGCCGCGCTGCACGTGGATACGCCCACCCGATTGCAACGGTACTTTCTCGTCGCCGCCACCGGCGACGAAGTGCTGGATTGGCGCGAAATGCACGAACGCTATGCCGGCTGCCGGGAACACATCGTGCAAGGCAGCGACCACGGGCTATCGAACTTCGCCGAACTGCTACCCGAAGTCCTGGCATTTGCCCTGGAATAGTTTCCCCACCATGTACGTGTTTTACGAAGACGACGGCAATTTCAAGGCCGCCCACACCCTGTCCGAAGCGGATGCCACCCTGCAGGTGGAGTCCGAAACGGGCAAACGCAGCAAGATCAAGCGCGCCGCCGTGCTGTTCTCTTTCGACGCGCCCGCGCCCGGCGAACTGATGCCGGCGGCGACCGCGCTGGCCGAGGACATCGACCTCCAGTTCCTGTGGGAATGCGCGCCGCAGGAGGAGTTCGCCGCCACTGCGCTGGCTGCCGATTACTTCGGCCACGCCCCCTCGCCTGTCGAGCAAGCCGCGCTGATGCAGCGCCTGCACGGCGCGCCGGCCTACTTTCACCGCCGCGGTGCCGGCCGCTACCGGCCCGCGCCGCCAGACATTCTTGCCGCGGCGCTGGCCGCCCTGGAAAAAAAGCGCCTGCAGGCCGAGCAGCAGCAGCAATGGGTGGACGAAATGGCCGCCGGCAAGCTGCCCGAGCCCGTCGCCCAGGCGGCCGAGTCCCTGCTGGTCAAGCCCGACAAGAACTCCCAGGTCTGGAAGGCCTTCGATGCCGCCTGCGCCAAACTGCAAAAGACGCCCGAGCGCCTGCTGCTCGATCTGGGCGCCTGGCCCCACGAGCTGGCGCTGCACAAGCGCCGCTTCCTGGTCACCCACTTTCCTCGCGGCACCGGCTTTCCCGAGGTAGCGGTGCCGCCGATCGAGCGCGACCTGCCGCTGGCCGATGCCGAGATCTATTCCGTCGACGATGTCACCACCACCGAGATCGACGACGCCCTGTCGGTCACCGTGCTGCCCGACGGCCGCGTGCGCGCCGGCGTGCACATCGCCGCGCCCGGCCTGGCGGTGACCCGCGGCAGCGAGCTGGACAAGCTGGCGCGCGCGCGCCTGTCCACGGTGTACATGCCGGGCGACAAGATCCCCATGCAGCCCGACTCGGTCATCGCGGCCTTTTCGCTGGATGCCGGGCGCGAAGTGCCGGCGCTGTCGCTCTATGTGACTGCGGACCCGGCGACGGGCGAGATAGTCGAGAGCGAAACGCGCCTGGAACGCATCGTGGTGCGCGAGAACCTGCGCCACAATTTGCTGGACGGCCGCGTCACCGAAGAAAGCCTGGCCGATCCGCAATCGGACCTGCCCTACGGGCACTGGCTGCGGCCGCTGTGGCAACTGGCGCAGGCACTGTCGGCCCGGCGCGACGAGGTGCGCGGCAAACCCGAGAACAACGCGCGGGTAGAGTACAGCTTCTACCTGGACGGCAACCCGGACGATCCGGATACTCCGGTAAGGCTGGTGCCGCGCCAGCGCAATGCGCCGCTGGACCGCATGGTGGCCGAATACATGATCCTGGCCAACAACCTGTGGGGCGGCCTGCTGGCGCAACACGGGGTACCGGGCATCTACCGTTCGCAGCAGGCCGGCCGCGTGCGCATGAGCACGCAGGCGCTGCCGCACGAGGCCATCGGCGTGCCGCAATATGCATGGAGCACCTCGCCGCTGCGCCGCTATGTAGACCTGGTCAATCAATGGCAACTGATCTGCACCGTCGACAACGGCGTGGGTGCCAGGCTGGTGGCGCCTTTCAAGCCCAAGGACGCGGACCTGTTCGCGATCATCGGCGCATTCGATGCGCAATATGCCGCCTGGGCCGAATTCCAGGGCAATATGGAGCGCTACTGGTGCCTGCGCTGGCTGGCGCAGAACGGCGTCGTGCGCAGCACCGCAAACGTGCTGCGCGACGATCTGGTGCGCCTGGCGCAGGCGCCGCTGGTCACGCGCGTGGGCGGCCTGCCCGAACTCGACCGCGGCGCGGCCGTGGAAATCGAGATCCTGGGCCGCGACGAGCTGGCGCTGGAGCTCGATTGCCGCTACCTGGGTCCGGCGGAGTAGTCCCATGACGCGGCGCCGCAACGATTACCTGCTGATCGGGCTGGCCATTTCGCTGCTGCTGCACACGGGCGCGCTGGCCTGGCATTGGGCGCGGCGGCTGCCCCGGCCTCCCGCGCCCGCCCTGGAAGTGGTGCTGGTCAACGCGCGCAGCGACACCGCGCCGGCCCGCGCACAGGCCCTGGCGCAGCAGAATCTGGAAGGCGGCGGCCAGGACAGGCTGGGACTGGCCCGAACGCCCTTGCCGCGCACCGGCGAATCGGCCGACACCGTCGTGCTCCAGGCCATGCGCAAGCGGCAGCAGCAGCTCGAAAAGGAACAGGCACGCCTGCTGACGCAGTTGCAGGCATCGCGCAAGGCCGCGGCGCCGCACCAGGCGGCGCACCCCGACGCGACGGCGACCGACCCCGGAAAAGACCCCGAAGACCAGCAAGGAGTCGTTCAGAACGCCCAGATCGCCGCCCTGTCGCAGCGCGTGCAAGCCTACAACAAGCAGCCGCGCCGCGCCTTCGTGGGCCCGTCCGCCCAAGCGTCGCGCTACGCCGCCTATCTCGACGGCTGGGCGCGCCGCGTCGAGTCCATCGGCACGCAGCATTACCCTGCGGCCGCCCGCGGCCACATCTACGGCTCGCTGCGCGTGACCATCACGGTGCGCAAGGACGGCAGCCTCGCCGGCTTCGTCATCGACCAGCCCTCGCAATATGCGGTACTCAACCAGGCCGCGCGGCGCATCATAGAAATGGCCGCGCCCTTCGCGCCCTTCCCGCCCGACATCGCCCGCGATACCGACGAACTGGTCATCACCCGCACCTGGCACTTCATCAACGACTCGCTCAAGACATCCGGCCCATGAGCACACCGCCCCGCTATGCCGTGATCGGCAACCCCGTCGAACACAGCCGCTCGCCGCGCATCCATGCGCTGTTCGGCCAGCAGACCGGCATCGCGCTGCGCTACGAGCGACTGGCCGCACCGCTGGACGGCTTCGAGGCCGCGGTGCGGACTTTCGCCGCCGAAGGCGGCAGCGGCCTGAACGTGACGGTACCCTTCAAGCAGCAGGCTTTCGCGCTTGCGCGCAATCATCTCTCAGCGCGCGCGCGGCTGGCCGGGGCCGTCAATACGCTGACCTGGAAAGCGCAGGCCTGGCACGGCTGC
>DAIDKG010000592.1 GCA_027450125.1 Bordetella sp.
CGGGCCTGCGCGCGCTTTTCGCCGTCGCCTCGCGCGAACCGCGCGAGGCCAGCAGCTTCGACCTGGGCTTTGCCCTGGGTCCACGCATCAACGCCGCCGGCCGGCTGGCCGACATGAGCCTGGGCATCGCCTGCCTGACCACCGACGACGAGGCCCAGGCTCTGGACATGGCCCGCCAGCTCGACCAGATCAACCGCGAACGCCGCGGCATCGAGGCCGAAATGCGCGACCAGGCCATGGCCGCCATGGCGGCCGAACCCGATTCGGCATCGGGCGCCTCGGTCTGCGTCTACGACCAGTCCTGGCACCAGGGCGTCGTGGGCCTGGTGGCTTCGCGCCTGAAGGAAAAATTCTGGCGCCCCACCCTGGCGTTCGCGCCGGCAGGAGACGATGAAATCCGTGGTTCCGGCCGTTCGATTCCCGATGTGCACCTTCGCGATGCGCTGGACCTGGTTTCCAAGCGCCATCCAGGACTCATACGCAAGTTCGGCGGTCATGCCATGGCCGCGGGCCTGACCCTGGGTCGCGATGACTTCGCCGATTTTGCGCGCGCCTTCGACGCCGCGGTGCGCGAGCTCACCGGACGCGAGGCCTTCGAGCCGCTGATCGAGACCGATGGCTCGCTGGAATCCGGCTACGCCAATGCCGAAGTCGCCGGATTGCTGCAGCAGCAGGTCTGGGGAGCCGGCTTCGCCGCGCCGCTTTTCCTGGACGAATTCAGCGTGCAGGGGCAGCGTCTGGTGGGGGGCAAGCACATGAAGCTATCCCTGCAGCGCGACCGCCAGCGCTTCGACGCCATCTGGTTCAACCGCGATCAGCCCCTGCCCGACCGCATCCAGGCCGCATACCGGCTCGAGCAGAACGTCTGGAACGGCATGGTCAACGTGCAGCTGGTCATCGAGCACGCGCAATAAGGCACGTTCAGCAGGGATAAGCGACGGCCGGGCCGCTGACCGACACCCACATGCGCGCGCCGGGCGCGGGCGCCAACTGACCGCTCACCCGCGCGGCAATACGCTCGCCGCTGGCCGGCAGCGTCAACTGCACATTGGCGTGCGCCCCCATGAACACGATGCTTTCCACTTGCACCGGCACGGCATCGGGCATGGGATCGGGCAGCAGGAGTATCTGTTCGGGCCGCAGCATCACCTGGGCAGGCCCCGGCGCCGTGGGCGCGGCCAGCGCCAGGGAGCCCAGCGAACACACGGCGCGATGCTCGGCCACCACGCTCTGGAGCAACACGGCTTCCCCGACGAAACGAGCCAATTCGCGCGTGGCAGGCGCCCGGTACAGCTCCTGAGGCGTAGCGACCTGCGCCAGCCTGCCCTGCCACAGGACGGCGACGTGGTCGCCCATGGAGAGCGCCTCGGCCTGGTCGTGCGTCACCAGGACGGCGGTAGCCCCGGCCGCCTGCAGTGCATGGACGACGGCGCTGCGGGTGTCGTTGCGCAGCGCGGCATCCAGAGCGGAGAAAGGCTCGTCAAGCAGCACGATCGAGGGTGCAGCAGCCAGGGCCCGGGCCAGGGCGACGCGTTGCTGCTCGCCGCCGGAAAGATGCTGCGGCGGGCGAGCCGCGTAGACCTGGGGCAACCCGACCAACTCCAGCAGTTCTGCGACGCGATGGTGCGCCCGGCGCTGCGCCCGGGGCAGCCCGAACACAATGTTGTCGGCCACCGACAGGTGCGGGAACAAGGCCCCCTCCTGCGCCACATAACCGATGCGGCGCTGCTCGGGCGGCACATGTACGCCCGGACCGGACACGATGTGCTCGCCGATGCCTATGGTGCCGGCCTGGGCCCGCTCGAATCCGCAAAGCAGGCGCAGCAGCGTGGTCTTGCCACTGCCTGACGGGCCGAGGATGGCCATCAGGCTGCCGCTGCTGATATGCAGGCTGAAGTCGGCGATGACCGGGCGGCCGCCGAAGGCCTTGCTCAACCCCGTGATATCCAGTTTGGCCATGAGTTCAAGTTTTATATGGGGCGGAACGACCGAACAGGCGAGCAAGCATCCACGAACCGCCCAGCGAAATCAGCACCAGCAGCGCCGCATAAGGAGCGGCCGAGGCGAACGCCAGTGTGGTCGTGTCGTTCCATATCTGCGTGGCGAGCGTTTCGGTGCCTATGGGTGCGAGCAGCAGGGTTGCGGTCAGTTCGGTCGCGACGGAGATGAAAACCAGCGCCGCCGCGGCCGCCAGTCCCGGGCCTGTCAGCGGCAGCAGCACGCGCCAAGCGACCTGGTGCCAGCGCAGACCGAGCGAGCGGGCCGCATCCTCCAGTTTGGACTGCACCTGGACCAACGCAGCACGCACGCTCACCAGGGCCAGCGGCAGGAACATGATGGCATAGGAGATGACCAGCAGCAGCGTGCTCTGGTAAAGCGGCAGCAACACGCGCACGGCCAGCGTAACGATGGCCAGCGCCAGCACGATGCCGGGCAGGCCCTGGGAAAGATAGACCGTCCGCTCCAGGAAAACCGCATAACGCCCGGGATGGCGCACCAGCAGAAAACCCACCGGCAGCGCCAGGACGGTGGTCAGCGCCGCGCCCGCCCCCCCCAGTCGCACCGAAGCCCAGCCCGTATCCAGGAGATCGATCAGCCCCGAACTGGTCATGGACACGGCGGCCGAGTCATGCTGCGTCAACCAATAGACCGTCATGCCCAGCGGCATGCCCAGGGCAAGCAGCGCGATGACCGCGCACAGCGCGGCAGCCGGCCAGCGAGCCCGCCCGAGCTCGTATAGCGTGGTAAAGCGCTTCACGCCGCGGTCTGCCCGGTCGTAGCGCGCTGCGCCCAATATCTTCCATTCCGCGGCCAGGCATGCCAGGCACAGCACCAGCAGCGCACAGGCCAGCAGAGCCGCCCCCGCGCCATCGAAGCCGGTGCGGTATTGCGCGTAGATCTGGGTAGTGAAAGTGCGAAAGCGCAACAGCGAGAAGGCGCCGAACTCGGCCAGCACGCCCAGCGCGACCATCAGCATCCCGCCGAGCAAGGACGGGCGCAATTGCGGCAGCACGACC
>DAIDKG010000593.1 GCA_027450125.1 Bordetella sp.
CGCCGCCTGGGCCAGCGCCTGCCTGCTGGCATCGCTGCCGTCTACCGGGACAAGAATCCTGCGGAACATGATGATCGATCTTTCCAGTCGGAGAGCGTTGCGCCGCATCGCGTGGCAGAGACTCGGCAGCGGCAGAGTGCCCCGCGCACAGTGACTTCAGGATAGATGGACGGCGGCGCGGGATCTTGACCTGGGTCAAGCGAAAACCGCGGCAGCGCCGGGGTTGACGCGCATCAACGCCGCAAGGGCGCCGACGCGGCCATGATGGGGCTTTCGTTAACTTGCGCCGCAGCGATTTCATGCCGGCCTGGCGCGCAGCCCCGGAGCAGGGACACCATGGAAACGAACCCGCGCTCGGCGATCTACGCCGGACTGACCACGCCCGAAGCGCTGGAACGCCTTCGCATCCATGGCCCCAATCGCCTGCGGGACCAACCCCGCAGGCGCGCCCTCGCGGATCTCGCGCTGCGGTTTCGCAATCCGCTGGTCGTCACGCTGCTGGGCGCGGCCGCCATCTCCGGCGTGACGCATCAGCAGGACAGTTTCGTCATCATCGTCGCGATCGTCCTGCTCTCCATAGCGATGGATTTCGTGCAGGAGCTTCGCGCCACCAACGCCGCGGACCGGCTGCGCGAGCGGGTTGCGCTGCGCGTGACCGCGCTGCGCGACGGCATGCCCCGAGATATTGCGGCAGCCGATCTGGTGCCGGGCGACGTCGTCCTGCTGCAGGCCGGCGATCTCGTGCCGGCCGACGCGAAGGTGGTGCAATCGAAGGATCTTTTCGTCGACGAGGCGCTGCTAAGCGGCGAGTCCTATCCCGCGCAAAAGCATGCGGCCGCAAGCGTCCAGCCGCAGCAGGAGGCGACGGCCGTGCCTGCCGACAGGGTGCTCATGGGAAGCTCGGTCCTGAGCGGGACGGCCAGCGCGCTGATCGTCGCCACGGGCCAGAACACGCAACTGGGCAGCATCGCCGGCAGCCTGCGCGAAGCCCCGCCTCCGACGGCCTTCGAGCACGGCCTGCACCGCTTCGGCATGCTGATCCTTCGCCTGACCGTGCTCATGGTCCTGTTCGTCCTGCTCGCCAACCTCGCCTTCCATCGGCCGCTGCTGCAGTCCTTTCTTTTCTCCATGGCGCTGGCCGTGGGCCTGACGCCGGAGCTCCTACCCATGATCGTGTCCGTCACGCTGGCGCGCGGAGCCGTACGCATGGCCCGCAGGCAGGTCATCGTCAAGCGGCTCTCCGCGATCCACGATCTGGGCAGCATGGACGTGCTGTGCAGCGACAAGACAGGCACCCTGACGCAGGCTCGCATCAAACTGGTCCGGCAGGTGGACGCGCAGGGCGAGGATTGCAGCGAAGTGCTGCGCTGGGCCTGGATCAACGCGGCATTCGACACCGGCCTGAAAAGCCCCCTGGATCAAGCCATACTGCAAGCAGGCGCCTTCGACCTGTCCGGATGGAAGAAGATCGACGAGGTTCCGTTCGACTTCGAACGGCGGCGCCTTTCGGTTCTGGTCGAGCACCAGGGCGAGCGCTACCTGGTGGTCAAGGGCGCCCCCGAGGACATCCTGGATCTGTCCGACGCCTGGCGCGGCGCAGGCAGCGATCAGGACCGCCCCTTGGACGCAGCCTCGAGGAAAGCCGCTCTCGCCTCGCTGCAGCGGCTCGGCGCCGAGGGCTTTCGCGTGCTTGCCGTCGGCTGGCGCAAGGTCGAGCCCGGGCGCACCCAGGCCTGCATTGCCGACGAGCGGTCTTTGACTTTCGCCGGAATGGCCGCCTTCCTGGATACGCCCAAGGACGGCGCCCGCGACGCCCTCGGACGTCTGAAGCGGCTGGGCGTGTCGGTGAAGATCATCACCGGGGACAACGAAAGCGTCGCCGCTTACGTTTGCCGGGCGCTGGACCTGCAGGTAAGGGGCGTATTGAGCGGAGCGCAGCTGGACGCGCTGAGCGACGACGCCCTGGGCGCCAGGCTGGCGCGCACAACACTTTTCTGCCGCACGACACCTGCGCAAAAGGCCCGCATCATCCGCCTGTTGCGCGCCCGTGGGCACGTGGTGGGATACCTGGGAGACGGCATCAACGACGCCCCGCCCTTGCGGGCAGCCGATGTGGGCCTGTCGGTCGACGCGGCGGCGGACGTGGCCAAAGAGGCCGCCGCGCTGATCCTGCTCAAGCCCGACCTGGGCGTGGTGGCCGATGCCGTGCAGGAAGGCCGGCGCACTTTCGCCAACATCATGAAATACATCATGATGGTCACCAGCTCCAACTTCGGCAATATGTGCTCGATGGCGGGGGCCGCCCTGCTCCTGCCCTTCCTGCCGATGCTGCCGGCGCAGATTCTGCTGAACAATCTGCTCTACGACGTCTCGGAGCTGGCCATTCCCCTGGATCATGTGGACGCGAAGATGATGATGCGGCCCCGGCACTGGGATATGGCCTTCGTCCGCAGGTTCATGCTGGTGCTGGGGCCGGTCAGCTCGCTGTTCGATTTCATGACCTTCGGCATGCTGCTGTGGATGTTCCATGCCGGCCAGTCGCAGTTCCAGACCGCCTGGTTCGTCGAGTCGCTGATGACGCAAGTGCTCGTGATCTTCATCATTCGGACGCCCGATGCCTTGTGGCGCAGCCGGCCGCATCCGGCGCTGATTGCAAGTTCGCTGGGCGTGGCCTTGACTGCCGTGGCCCTGCCCTACTCTGCCGCAGGCACATGGTTCGGATTCGTCCCGCTGCCGATCCCCATGCTTGCCGCCATGGCGGTCATCGTCCTGACTTACCTGATTGCCGTGAACCAGATCAAGCGACGCCTGTTAAGCCGCGCCGGCTGGCGCGTCATGGGATGAGGACGGCGGCGCCGTCCACGCGCCCCCGGCGCAGGTCGTCCAAGGCGCGGTTGGCGTCGCGCAGCTCATACAGCGTCGTCGTCGGCTCGATGCCTATCCTGCCGGCCAGTTCCAGGAATTCGCGGCCGTCACGCCGCGTGAGATTGGCCACCGACACCAGTTCGCGCTCCGCCCACAACAACCGGTAGGGCATGGACGGGATATCGCTCATATGGATGCCGCCGCATACCACGCGCCCCCCTTTGCGCACGGCACCCAGCGCCACCGGCACCAGCGACCCGACCGGGGCGAAGATGATCGCGCCGTCCAGGAGACGGGGCGGCGCCTCGTCCGAGCCGCCCGCCCAGGCCGCCCCCAGCGATCTCGCCAGGGCCTGGCTGCGCACGTCACCGGGGCGCGTGAACGCATGGAACGGACGGCCCTGCCAGCGCAATACCTTCGCAAGCAGGTGCGCGGCCGCGCCAAATCCGTATAGACCGACTGCCCGCGCGTCGCCCAGGGCGCGCAGGCAGCGCCAACCGATCAGGCCGGCGCACATCAGGGGGGCAAGCCCGGCTGCATCGGCGTCGCGCGCAAAGGGAAACACATAGGCGGCATGCGCGATCACATGCGTCGCGAACCCTCCGTCCTGCGTGTAGCCCGTGTATGCCGGGGCATCGCAGAGGTTTTCGCGATCCGTCCTGCAATAGGGGCAGACGCCGCAGGCGTGCGCAAGCCACGCAACGCCCACCCGGTCCCCTATGGCCACGTCGGCAACGCCACTTCCGACGGCCTCGACGATGCCGACGATTTCGTGGCCCGGGACGATGGGCAGGCGATGGTCCGGCAATTCGCCGTCGACCACATGCAAGTCCGTGCGGCAGACGGCGCACGCCTGAACCCGCAGACGGACCATGCCCGGGCCGGGCTCGGGCGTATCGCGCGTTTCCAGGCGCAAGGGCTGACCATAGCCGTGGAGCACCATCGCCTGCATGAGTCACTCGAGGCCGGGCCAATAGAACTGCAGGGATGCCTGCCGGCCCTGGCGCAGGTCCACGGCTGCCGCTTGCGTGACGCCCTTGTACGAAACACGCAGACGATAGGCGCCTTCAGGCAGCCGCGCATAGAAGAACGGCCCGTCCGAAACAAGCGAGGCCAGCGCCGTGCCGGCCGCGGAATCGATGTCCACGCGCACGTCCGCCAGGTATTGGCCGCTGACACTGGCCGCGAAGAGCAGGTGCAGATTGAATTGCTGGCGGATCGATTGCATGTACTGCGCTTCGTCGCTGCCGACCCCGCCGCTGACATAGGTAATGGCGCCCAGGCGCCCTTGCTGCGGCATGGCCTGGCCTGCCGCCACACCGACATTCAAGGCCAGCGCCGCGGCGGCGATGATGCGCGCGGCGCGGCGCACGCGACACGGCACAATTTTCCTGGTCATAGCACATGCTCCTCGTGGGCCGTTGCGCAGGCCCGTCCATGTCAATCGGGAACCGACAACAAGGTCTCGATCTGGCTTGCCGTATGGCCCGTCACGTCGCGCGCGACTTCTCTTTTGAGCATGCGCAGCAGGCGCGGGCTGAGCTTGCGGCGCATGATGCCCAGCGCGCGCGGCGGCGCGACGACGATCAGGGCGGCTTGCGGTTCGTGCAGCGGCACCACCTTGTCCAGGCTTCTTGCGAAATCCTCCAGAAAGCGGTCCTGGGCGAGCCGGTGCCTGTCGACGGTCTCCACGGCGTGACGCCCCGAGCCCATGGGCGCGGCGATCCTGTCCGGCCGGTCGCCGGCGAGCTCCTGCCTGGAAAGGGGCTCTGCGCCCATGACGGCGACGGTGCGCAGATTCGGCGATCCGAGTACGCCCTCGTTATGGAACACGACGCCTTTCGCGCCATCGCAGACGGCAATCCACGCGCTGCCGGGAATTGAACTGGACATGATCGTTATCCTCGTATTGTCCGTTTGCCTACCTGGAGGCCGGGAAACCGATCGTCTGCGCGAGAATCGGCAATTCGTCCTCATTCAAGGACAGGGCGTCGGACAATATTCTTTCCGACGGCCAGCCGCGCACCACGCTGCTCAGGCCCGCCGACGCGCAGTACAGGGCCACATTCTGGGCGATCGCCCCGGCGGTCACGGCGGAGAAACGCTTGCGCTGCTCCTGCGGCATTTCGAGCAGGCGCGATGTCTGCACGACATAGACCAGGTCGAGGGGAGCGTGGCCCACGAAATCCTGATAGCCGGTCTGGCCGCGCGCATCCACCGCATGCTTGAGGACCAGGCGGTGCATCACGGCGTCGTAGCGGTAGACGCCCGCCGGCAAGGCGGCATAGATGTCGATTTCGTGGCGCCCGTGAGGGGACGGCGCCGTGCGGCCGCCGGTCAAGGGGCGATTGACGCCGTCGGCCGCCCACAACAGCGCCCCGAGGGTAGCCATGGGCAGTTCCGCCGGTTTGAATTCACGGCAGCTCGCGCGGCGCAGCAATGCCTGCATCAGCGGCATGCCGTTTTGATAGTCCGGCGTGGGCAGATCGATCACGCGCTCGGGCTCGGCAGCCGCAGCCCTGACCGGGGCCGGCCGCGCCGGCTCGTATGCAATAAGTCGTTCGTCGTTCATGCGCGCCTCCGAATGAAAACCGCTCGCTTGACTGCTATACATCCTAGCCCTGACACCGTCGGCTTTATTGACGTGAATCAAGGAAGCGGATGGGGGCGCGCGCACACTGGAATCGTGTTTTTTCTTCCTGGAAGGAGGCGACCATGGATCAGAACGACATTTCGATATCCGCTTACAAGGCTGGCGCAACGATGCTGCTCGATGCCAGCAGGATCTACTTCACCTGCATGGAGCGACTGCGGGAAGTGCAGCGCCGCACCAGCGCGGAGTGCGCCCAGGCCGCCGAGCGATATGCGGCCACGCTCAAGGACGCAGGCGATCTGGCGCAATGCGCGTCCTGGCAGCAGCAGGCCTACGCCGAACATATAGGCCGCTGGAATCAGTATGCGATGGAACTGGTTCAGGTCGCATCCGAAGGGCAGGCCCTCACGCAGGTCGCGTTGCGCGAGAGCATGGCCCAGGCCCAGAAGGCCTACGGCTCCCTGGTCACGCACATGCCCGCGATGCCTTATGCATTCCCGACGGCAGACGAGACGGCGCCGACGCCGGCTCCGCGCAAAGCCAACTCGCTACGCGCCGGCGCGCACTGACCGATCATGGCCTGCGGCATGCGCGGCTCAGGCCGGCTGTCCGCTCGCCCGGCGATTTTCTCCGGCCCTGACGCAGTCTCCCGGGCCGCGCGTGCCATCGCGCGTGCAGTACCCGAATGCGTCATAGAAGGCCTCGTCCGTGCCGATCGAAACCTCCGGTTCCTGCCTGGCGCCCGGGCGCTGCCGAGCGTCCGGGGTTCAACATGGCGATGCGATCGTCCCTCAGACTTCATACTCGCCGTGGTAGCGGACATACAGCACGGCTCCCGCCGCCAGCGCAATGATGAGCAGGCCGGAAATCACCGCATTCCAGGCGAATGGGCCGACATGGCTGAAACCGAACAGCCAGGGCGATACGAGCAGCCACAGGCCCAATATGCCCTCGATGTACTCTTCCCAGGCCTGCATGGAGGCAAGCACCGCAAAGGCGACCAACACGACGGCGATGCCGACGATGAAATGATTCCATTGCGCCGACGCGCTGATGGACGATTCGGGTGAAAAGTAGGGAATGACCCAGGGCGAGACCAGCACGTAAAGGCCGACGATCGTCAGGGCCCAGTTTTGCCAACGGTATTTCATGGAAATCTCCCGAGTGGATGAAGGTCATATCAACATAGCCACCGGGTGCCCGGCGATCTTGACCGGGATCAAATCTCCGCAGGCTTGCCGTGCCGGAACCAAGGCCTGCCAACGCCAAAGGAAGGCTCGCACCCAATGGCCCGACATCTTCTTGTACGAGCGCTTTGCCGCGGCCCATGCGATTCGATGGGCGAGTGCGCCGGCTTTCGACTGGGTCAGCGGCAAGCGCCCGGCACGTCGGCCTGGAGTCGGCCATCGCGCGCCACGATGCGTCCGCCCGCCACGACCAGGCGCCGCACAGGACGAGCCACCACCGCCTCGGCCGCGTTGCGCGCATCGACCAGCACCAGGTCCGCGCGATCGCCCGGCCGCAGGCCGTAGTCGGCGAAGCCGCAGCCGCGGGCACCCGAGTCGGTGACGCAGTCCAGCGCGACGGCGATCTCGTCGTCGCGGCGCAGGTCGTAGCGCAGGCCGATGAGCATGGCCCGTTCCAGCATGTCCGGCATGCCGTAGGGGTTCCAGGTGTCGCGTATGCCGTCGTTGCCGCCCAGCACGGTGACGCCGGCTGCACGGCAGGCCATGAGCGGAGGCACGGCATGCGAACCGGGCGCAGTGGTGATCAGCGCCACGCCGAGCCGGGCCATGCGCGCCAGCAGCGCATCGCGCTCGGACGGCGGCACTTCGCCCAGGCAGAAGCCGTGGCTGATCGCCACGCGGTCGCGCAGGCCGTGCGCCTGGGTGCGATCGAGGATCAGGCCCAGGGAAAAGGCGCCCATGGCACCGGGCTCGTGCAGGTGGATGTCGAGCGGCGCGGCATGGCGCTCGGCAATGTCGAACAGCACATCGAGCGAACGCACCGGATCGCCGTCGATGGCGCAGGGGTCCAGACCGCCGAGCACATCGGCGCCTTCGGCCAGCGACTGGTCCAGCAACTGCGCCGTGCCGGGACGTCCCAGCAGGCCCGATTGCGGAAAGGCCACGATCTGGATCTGCTGCACGTCCCGCAGGACGGATCGGGTATGCAGCACGCCTTGCAGGTGCCGCAGGCCGGCCTGAGTGTCCACGTCCACATGCGTGCGCAATCGCGTGGCGCCGCAAGCCAGGAAGGCCCGGGCCAGGACCAGCGACTGCGCGCCCGCGTCATGCCCGCTGGCCTGGCGAAAAGCCCGTTCGTTGTCGATCCTGTCGATCAGCCGCGACCCCACCTCGTTGCGATACCAGTCCAGGCCCCACAGCGTCTTGTCCAGATGCGTGTGGCCTTCCACCAGGCCCGGCAGCAGCAGCGCGCCGCCGCCGTCTTCGA
>DAIDKG010000594.1 GCA_027450125.1 Bordetella sp.
GCAGAATCGCGTCGAGATTCTCCTGTGCGTAGGGCTGACCGCGCCGCACGCTTCGGAACACGGCAATCACGCCCTTGAGGACGTACAGATTCGCCAGCGCGATCGCAAACAGGAAGATAGTCGAGACGAGCGTGCCGACGACGCCGCCGATGCTCCTGAACGACTGCATGTGGCCTTTCATCGCCAGGGTGGCGATGGCGATGCCGATGGAAGCCAGCACGACTACGGTCGAGTGGCCTAGCGCGAACATGAGCCCGACGCAGAGCGGACGTTTGCCGGTCTGCATCAGCTTGCGCGTCACGTTGTCGATGGCGGCGATGTGATCGGCGTCCACGGCATGGCGCAGGCCCAGCGACCAGGCAAGCAGGCTCGTGCCCATCAGTAAGGGGTAGCGGTGGAACGCAGCGAACGCCCATAGCCACGTACCGATGTTGAAGGCGATCAACAAGGCGTAGAGCGCAATGATCCTGTTTTTCATATGGCTACACCGAGAGAAGCTTGCGCACATCTTCGCTATCGATCTGGCCGCGGTCTCCACGCGCCACGACCTCGCCGCGCGACAATACGATGAACTGATCCGCCAGATCCTTGGCGAACTCGAAATACTGCTCGCACAACAATATGCCGATGTCGCCGCGTTCGCGCAGCATATGGATGACGCGGCCGATATCCTTGATAATGGAAGGCTGGATACCCTCGGTGGGTTCGTCCAGGATGATGATCCTGGGCTCGGCCACCAGCGCGCGCGCGATCGCCAGTTGCTGCTGCTGGCCGCCCGACAGATCGCCGCCGCGGCGGCCCAGCATGGACTTGAGCACGGGGAAGAGTTCGAATATCTCTTCCCTGATGTGCCGCGCCTTGGCCGCCGGTTTGGTGGCCATGCCCATGACGATGTTTTCCTCGACCGTCAGGCGCGCGAAGATCTCGCGGCCCTGGGGTACGTAGGCCATACCCAGCCGGGCGCGTTGATGCGGAGCCAGCCGCGTGATATCGGTGCCGTCCAGTCCGATGCTGCCTCGCGCGACCGGCAACACGCCCATCAGGCATTTGAGCAACGTGGTCTTGCCCACGCCGTTGCGGCCCAGCAGGGCCAGGCACTCGCCGCGCGCAAGCGACAGCGATATGCCGCGCAGAGTGTGGCTGCCGCCGTAGTATTGGTTGATGTCGTTTACGTCCAGCATCGCGGGGTTCCGTTCAGCGGCCCAGATAGACTTCGATGACGCGCGGATGAGCCTGCACCGCGGCCATGGTGCCTTCGGCCAGCACTGAGCCCTCGTGCAGTACGGTCACCTTGCCTTCGCCGGCGATCTGCGCGACGAAATCCATATCGTGCTCGACCACCATCAGCGAATGCTTGCCGCGCAGCTCGTCGAGCAGTTCGCCGGTGCGCTCGGTCTCGGCGTCGGTCATCCCGGCCACGGGTTCGTCCAGCAGCAGAAGCCGGGGTTCCTGCATCAGCAGCATGCCGATCTCCAGCCATTGCTTCTGTCCGTGCGAAAGCAGTCCGGCGATGTTGCCGGCCAGCGGGCCGAGCCGGATGAGATCCAGCGTTTGTGCGATGCGGTCGGCCTGCTCGCTCGTCAGGCGCGAGAAGAGCGTGGGTTTGACGCGCTTGTCGGTCTTCATGGCGAGTTCGAGGTTCTCGAACACCGTATGGTTCTCGAACACGGTGGGTCGCTGGAATTTGCGGCCGATGCCTTCGTGGGCGATCTGCGCTTCGGAGAACGCGGTCAGGTCCATGGTCTGGCCGCAGAAGGCGCGGCCCGAGGTAGGCCGCGTCTTGCCGGTGATGACGTCCATCATGGTCGTCTTGCCGGCGCCGTTGGGACCGATGATGCAGCGCAGTTCCCCCACGCCGATGTCCAGCGTGAGATTGTTCAAGGCTTTGAAGCCGTCGAAGCTGACAGTGATTTCCTCCAGGTAGAGGATGACGCCGTGGCTGGTGTCCAGGCCGCCCGGGTTCAAGCGAGTGCTTATGCTCATTCCGCGCCCTCCGTGTTCTGGCGGGCGCCGATGGCCGCGCCGCGAACCTTGCCCGCGCGCGCGGCGATCTGGCGCACCAGCCCGACGATTCCTTGCGGTAGGAACAGTGTGACCAGCACGAACACCAGACCCAGCGCATAAAGCCAGTAATCGGGGAAAACGCTGGTGAACCAGAGCTTGAGGCTGTTGATCACGCCGGCGCCGATGATCGGGCCGATCAAGGTGCCGCGCCCGCCGGTGGCGACCCAGATCACCATCTCGATGGAGTTCGAGGTGGACATTTCGCTGGGATTGATGATGCCGATCTGCGGCACATACAGCGCGCCCGCGATGCCGCACATGACGGCGGACAGCGTCCAGACGAAAAGCTTGAAGCCCAGCGGTTCGTAGCCCAGAAAGCGCAGCCGGTGCTCGGCATCGCGCACGGCGGTCAGCACGCGCCCCAGTTTGGACTGCGTGACCAGGCGAGCCACGACGAGCATCAGCGCGAGCACCGCCAGCGTGGTCCAGTAAAGCGCGGCCCGCGTGGTGGGGTGCGTGATGTCGAAGCCCAGGATGCGCTTGAAGTCGGTGAAACCGTTGTTGCCGCCGAATCCGGTTTCGTTGCGGAAGAACAGGAGCATGGCGGCGTAGGTGAGCGCCTGCGTGATGATGGAAAAGTACACGCCCTTGATGCGCGAGCGGAAGGCGAAATAGCCGAACACGAAGGCCAGTACGCCGGGCACCAGCACCACCAGCAGCATGGCATAGAGAAAATGATCGGTGAACGCCCAGTACCAGGGATAGTGCTTCCAGTTCAGGAACACCATGAAGTCCGGCAGGTTGCTGTGGTAGGTGCCGTCGCGGCCGATGGCGCGCATCAGGTACATGCCCTGCGCGTAGCCGCCCAGGGCGAAGAAGATGCCGTGGCCGAGCGACAGGATGCCGGCGTAGCCCCATGCGAGGTCCAGCGCCAGGGCGGCCATGGCATAGCACATGAAGCGCCCGCAGACCGTGATGGTGTAGTCCGACACATGCAGTGCGCTCCCCGCGGGCAAGAGCAGGTTGAGCGCCGGCAACGCGGCCATGACGAGGATGGCGATGACGAGCGCGGTCCAGACCTTGGGCGGGAACAGCCGCCGTTGGTTCAGGTGCGCGAGATCGGCAGCGGTCGTCATTCCGAACTCCGGCCCTTGGGGGCAAAGAGACCTTGCGGGCGTTTTTGTATGAAGAGCACGACGATAACGAGAATGGCGATCTTGGCGATCACCGCGCCAGCGTAGGGTTCGATGAATTTATTGATCCAGCCCAGGCTCAGTCCGGCGATCACGGTGCCGGCCAATTGGCCGACGCCGCCCAGCACCACCACCATGAACGAGTCCACGATATAGCCCTGGCCCAGGGACGGCCCCACATTGCCCAGCTGCGACAGCGCCACCCCAGCCAGGCCGGCGATGCCCGAACCCAGGCCGAACGCCAGCATGTCGATGCGTCCGGTGGGCACCCCCACGCAACTGGCCATGTTGCGGTTCTGCGTGATGGCCCGCACGAACAGGCCCAGGCGCGTGTGATTGAGCAGCAGCCAGACGAAGAACACCACCAGCAGCGCAAAG
>DAIDKG010000595.1 GCA_027450125.1 Bordetella sp.
GTCAGCGCCCTCAATATGCTGTTGCAGCGCCTGCGCCAGTCGCGCGATCGCGAGCGCGCCTTTACGGGCGACGCGGCGCACGAACTCAAGACGCCGCTTGCCGCGATCAAGGTGCAGGCGCAGGTGGCGCTTACCGCGCGCGACCCGCAACGCCAGCGGCGCGCAATGCAGCGCGTGGTGGACGCCGTCGACCGCAGCACCCACCTGGCCGATCAGCTGCTGGCACTGGCCCGGCTTGACGAGAGCACGCCGCTGCCCAGTTCCTGGATCGACCTCGCGCAGATGGCGCAGGCCTGCCTGGCCGACCAGCATATGCATGCTCAGCGCAAGCAGATGTCGCTGGTGTTGCAGTCCGACGGACCGGTCATGGTGCATGCGCCGCCGGCACTGGTGCGCATACTGTTCGACAACCTTGTCGATAACGCGATCAAGTACGGCCGCGAGGCTGGACGCGTGGAAGTTTCCCTGTGCAGCCGGCCCGGAGCCCTTGGCCTGCAAGTCAAGGACGACGGCCCGGGCGTTGCCGCGCAGGACATGCCGCGCTTGAACGATCGCTTTTTTCGCGGTGTCGACCACACGGAGAAGGGCAGCGGCCTGGGGCTGTCGATTGTCGCGCGCATCGTGATCCAACTGGGCGGGGAGCTGGAATATGGAGTCGGCATCGAAGGGCGGGGGCTGGGCGTACGCATCCGTCTGCCCGAGCCGAAGCACCCGCCGCAATGAAGCCGGCCGCCGCGGCTTTCAACACTAGCCGTCCAGCAGGCTGGCGCACAATCTTGGCGACTTGAGCCTGTCCAGCCACCACGCCAGGCCAGCCCCAGGCCGCTTGGCCTGCCAGGCATAGGCCAGATCCTCGTACATGGCGATGCCTTCCTCGGTGTCGCAGGCTACCAGCAGACCGTTGGAGATATAGGTCGAAGCCAGCGAAAGCGGCAGGTATCCGCAGCCCAGGCCGCGCACCTGCGCCTCGATCTTGTCCTGCATGGTGGGCATGATGATCATGGGTTGCTGCGTGAGCAGGCCGCGCGTGCGAGGCGGCAGATCGCGCGAGGTATCGGACACGACCACCGCGCAGTGCGCCGCGATGTCCTCGGCGGTCAGCCGGCGCTGGCTGGCCACCTCGACCAGGGGGTGGTGCGGCGCCACGCAGAAGCTGAAACGTGCGCGCCCCATGGCCCGGGACTGAAAGGCGCCGGCGGGCGCGCCGGCCGCGTCGGCGCCGATGACCAGATCGGCCCGGCCCGAGACCAGGGCGGCCCAGGTGCCGCTCAGCACCTCGTTGGTAAAGCGCAGGGTCGTGCTCACGCCCACCTGGCGAAACGCTTCGATCAAATCGTAGAAAGGCCGCCAGGGTAGCAGTGCACTGACCGCAATTCGCAGTTCCACCTCCCAGCCCGTGGCCACGCGCCTGACCCGATAAGCCAGGTCGTCGAGCGACTGCAGCACGCGGCGGCCGTCGCGCAGCAGCGTCTGGCCCGCCGCAGTGAGCTGGGCGCGGTGTCCGCTGCGGTCGAACAGCAGCACATCCAGGCCGTCCTCCAGTTTGCGGATCGCGTAGGTGACCGCCGAGGGCACCTTGCCGAGCTCCCGCGCCGCCCGGGCAAAACTGCCGTGCCGGGCAATGGCGTCGACCATGAGAAGCAGTTCGGGCGTAATGGGTTGTTGCTGGGACATGTGAAGGCCTGGGATCGCAAGAACCGGGAAATGATCATTCAAATAATTTGAATGATCTCATCAAGACGGTTCGCCATCAAGATCGTTCCGTGTGCCCATAATGCTTCTCATCAGGCCTGAATTGCGAGAAAAGCCGAAGGCGATCCTCTCATGCAGGGCCATTCACTGACTTTCCAGGAGAATTGCCATGCTCACTACACGCCCAGCCCATCATCGCGGCCACGCCAACCACGGCTGGCTCGACAGCTATCACACCTTTTCCTTCGCCGATTACT
>DAIDKG010000596.1 GCA_027450125.1 Bordetella sp.
TGTGGCCGATGGAGAGAATGAAATCGGTGTGATCGAAGTCATCCAGAGAAACCGTACCCTTGCCGATGCCGATCGACTGGGGCAGTCCGACGCTGGTCGCCTCGTGGCACATGTTGGAGCAGTCGGGAAAGTTGTTGGTCCCCAGTTCGCGCGCGAAAAGCTGGAACAGAAAGGCCGCTTCGTTGGAGGCGCGCCCCGAGGTGTAGAACTCGGCCTCGTCGGGCGAGGCCAGGCCGCGCAGCGCCTGGCCGATGCGCGCGAACGCTGTCTCCCACTCGATCGGCAGGAACTTGTCGGTCGCCGGGTCGTAGGCCATGGGGTGGGTCAGGCGGCCGAAGTCCTCCAGTTCGTAGTCCGACCGCTGCAGCAGCGAGGACACCGTGTGCTGCGCGAAGAACTCGGGAGTCGCGCGCTTGCTGGTCGCCTCCCAGGTAACGGCCTTGGCGCCGTTCTCGCAGAACTGGAAAGTCGACCGATGCTCCTTGTCGGGCCAGGCGCAGCCCGGGCAGTCGAAGCCCGCAGGCTGGTTGGTGCGCAAGAGGACGACGGGCGCCTCGGATAGCAGCATCTGCTGGCGCACGGCCTGGGCGGTCGCTTTCAAGGCGCCCCAGCCGCCCGCGGGACCGTCATAAGGGCGGATGCCCGGCACTGCGCGTCGTTCGGTCATGATCTGGCTCCTTCGATGACCTCGCGGCCTTTCGGGTCATGATGCGGCAACGGCCTGGTTTGGTCCAATCGTTTGGGAAAACACGTTGATAACTATGGGTTATCAAATTTTTTTGCGGGCAGGTGGTTCAAGGTTTCCTCCAGATCCATCTGGCCGGCAATCTGCCAGGCGGCCTGCGACAGGACCGGCTGGGCCCTGCGGCGCAACCGAACCAGGCAGACGTCCTCGGCATGCTCCGGCACGATCGGGTGGGCGCGCAGGCCGGCCCCTTCATACTGGGTCGGCAGCGCGCTCAGGGGCATCACGCTGAACGCGCGCCCGCTCAGGCACTCGACCAGCAGCACGCGCAGGTCGTTGGTCTGCAGCACCACGCGAGGCGTCGCCTCGACAGCCTTGAAAATCCCGTCCAGCGTCCGGCGATTCTGCATGTCCCGGCTGAGCAGGCACAGCGGCAGCCGGGCGACTTCCGCCCAGTCGAGCTGGTGCGGCAAGGATGCCTGTTCGCTGGCAATCAGGACATAGCGCTCCGAGAACAGCGGCAGCACGTCGTAGCCTTCCTCCCCCGCCACCGACCGGTCGTAGAGCATGCCGAGCTGAATGTCCTGCGATTTCAGGCGCTGCAGGATTTCCGGCGTGCTCAGGGACGTCACTTCGAGCGTGAGCTGGGGCAGGATTTCGCGGTATTGGGCGCTAAGCAGCGTGGCGGCGTGATTTGCGGTGGGGATGACGCCGATGGCCAGGTGGCCCTGCGGGACGCTGCGGACCAGGTCGGCTTCCTGTCGCAGGCCTTCCAGCGAAGCGAGTACCTGGCGCACCCATTGGATGACCCGCTCGCCCTCTGGCGTGATGCCTTCGAATGTGCGGTTGCGCCTGACGATGGTGATGCCCAATTCCCGCTCCAGTTCGCGTATCCCGTTGGATAGGGCTGGCTGGGAGACATGGCAGCTTTCCGCGGCCCGCCTGAAGTGGCGATGCTTGTCCAGCGCGATGAGATAGTTGAACTGGCGGATGAACATGCAGGACTCCTCGCGGCGCGGCGGCATGCCCGGCCTCTGCCGACCGGCATGTGCAGCCGCATCTGCGTCAATGGGCGGCGATCATCTGGGCGATGCCGGCAAGCGCGCAAAGAACAACCACGGCAAGAGGCGGGATTTTCCATCGCACCAGCAGGAAGAAACCCACGGTGACGATCGCAAAATCGACGCTGGAACGCACCGCACTGGTCCAGACGGGAGAATAAAGCGCGGTTGCCAGCAGGCCGACAACCGCGGCGTTTACGCCCGACAGGATCGCGGCCATGGACGGCCGCGCGCGCAGCGCCTGCCAATACGGCAATGCCGCCAGCACGAGCAGCAGCCCGGGCAGGAAAATTCCCGCGAGTCCGAGCATGGCGCCGGTCCAATGATTGGGTCCGTCAGCCGTCATCCAGCCGAGAAAGGCGGCGAAGGTGAACAAGGGTCCCGGCACTGCCTGCGCGGCGCCGTAGCCGGCGAGGAAATCGTTGGGGGCGATCCAGCCGGTGGCAACGGTCTGCTGCTGCAAAAGCGGCAGCACCACGTGGCCGCCGCCGAAGACGAGCGCCCCGGAGCGGTAGAAACCGTCAAAAACCCTGACGGCCTGGCTGGCGGTGATCTGCGCCAGGGCCGGCAGGCCCAGCAGCAGGACGCAGAAAAGCGCCAGCGCGACGGCGCCCGCCACGCGCGGCACGCGGAATTCGACCTGGGCATGCGGCGCTGCGCCGGCGGAGCGGTCCGGCGCGCCGGTCCGGCAGTAGATCGCGCCCAGCACCGCGCCGAGCGCGATCACGACAAGTTGTGCATAGAGGGTGGTCAGGATGCCGAGCACGGCGACGACAACCAGCGCGATCGCGGCGCGGCGGCGATCCGGGCATAGGCGACGCGCCATGTCCCACACCGCCTGAGACACCACGGCGACCGCGACCAGTTTGAGTCCATGAATCAGGCCGGTGCCGACGGGACCGTGCAGATCGGGCGCTACGGCCGCAAAGGCGATCAGCAGCAACGCGGACGGCAGCGTGAACGCGCACCAGGCGGCGAGTCCGCCCAGCCACCCGGCCCTGAGCAGGCCGATCGAGAATCCCGTCTGGCTGCTTGCCGGACCGGGCAGGAACTGGCACAGACCGACCAGATCGGTAAACGCGGCGTCGTCGAGCCAGCGCCGGCGTTCCACGAACTCGCGTCGGAAGTAGCCGATGTGGGCGATGGGGCCGCCGAAGCAGGTCAGCCCCAGTTTGAGGAAGATGGCGAAGACTTCCGCGGCGGCGCGAATCCGGGTCGGATGTGACGGGTTCATGGCGGGTTCAGGTCAGCCAGGTCCGGTGCTGCGCTGGCCGTGGATCCGTATCATGGTTTTGCGGGTTTGCGCGCAGTCATCCAGGCGATGCGGTCGATGCTGAACCGACTGCTTTGTTCGTAAAGCTCGCGCAGCCGCATTTCGAAGAAGGTCCGCTCCTGCGGCGTGAACTGCTCGTCCAGGACCTTGCTCAAGGTAGGCGCCAGGGGATGGGGCGAGGCATTGATGAACGCCTCCCACGGAGCGCGATGTTCCTCGTTCCTGACATCGACATGGAACTCGAGGTGGATGTCGGTGAATCCCGCATCGATGGCGTAGCGCACCAGGTCGCGTTCGCCGAAATTCGTGGGCGCAAACTGGCGCAGCTTCTCTTCCGTGTCCGGATACAGCGCCGAACGCCAGCGCAGCAGCAGGGGAAAAAAGGGATCCGCATTCACGCCTTGCCCGCTTTCGACCAGCTTTCTCAATGCGCAGACTTCGAGGGCGTCGTCCCGCAGGATGGGCTCGGCCATGGACAGGTATCCGCCGGGGCGCACCACGCGGTGAAATTCTCGAAAGGCCGCTGGTTTGTCGGCGACGTAGGTCACCACTGCACGAGTGGTCAGCGCATCGACCGAGTCGTCCGCCATGCCGGGCATGGCATCGGCCGAGCATTGCAGGAAAGTGCATTGGCCCTGCACGCCGCGCGCCGTCGCGGCAGTCCGGACGTAATCGAGGAGCGGCGCGGAGATGTCCGTCATCACGACGTTCAGCGACGGGCCCAGGCGCTCGATGGCGCGAAATGCCACCAGGCCGTCGCCGGTCCCGATGTCGGCCAGTGTCATGCCTTGGCCCAGCCGAGCGCCGTCCAGCACCCGGTCTGCAAGCTGCGCGACATCGCCGAGAAACTGCTTCTTGAGTTGCGGATCGTTGCCATGCCGGTGCTGCAGCAGCCAGTCCTTCCAGACGTCCGAGTTTTCTTGATCCATGCTTTGTGTGGTTTTAAGCGGCGCAGGCCCGGCACCGGGGTCGATATTACTACGGGCCCGAGATGGTACGGGCCAAGACTTAGCGAAGACTTAGCGCGCGCCGGGCGGCAGGTTCGATGCACAATCCCCGCAATTTCCATGGGGATCTGAGAAAATGGCGCAACACGCGAATTCGTTGAACCAGATCCGGACCGGCCCCATGAGAACGCTTTTGGTGGAAGATGACCTCATGATCGGCGAGGTCGTGGCGCGCTCCTTGAAAGATTGCGCCTATGCCGTCGATTGGGTGCAGAGCGGCCAGGATGCGCTGCAGGCGCTGGACCGGCAGCATTATGACGTCATGCTGCTGGACCTGGTCCTGCCTGGGCAGGACGGCATGCAGGTGCTGCGCAAAATGCGCAGCGCCGACCACACGCTGCCGGTGCTCATCATCTCGGCGCGCGACGCAATCGAAGACCGGATCGCGGGGCTGGACCTGGGCGCCGACGACTACATCCTCAAGCCCTTCGACATGGCGGAGCTGCTGGCCAGGATGCGGGCCGTCATCAGGCGCCGGGCGGGCAATGCGCAGTCCGTACTGTCCAACGGCGTCATTTCGCTCGATTTGGGCACGCACGAGGCTACCGTCGGGGGGGCCGTCCTGCCCCTGTCCAATCGCGAGTTCTCGCTCCTGCAGGCGCTCATGCTGCGGCCCGGCGCGATTCTGTCGCGCGCCGAACTGGAAGACCGCCTCTACGGCTGGGGCGCGGAGGTCGCCAGCAACGCGGTGGAGTTCCTGATCCACGCCCTGCGCAAGAAACTGGGCGGCGAGACAATCAAAAACGTAAGAGGCATCGGATGGATGGTTTCCAGGGAAGGCTGAATCACTCGCTGCAATTTCGCCTGTCCGCCTCCATTGCCGCGGGCATCGCGCTGGTGGCACTGCTCGGCGCGCTCACGTCGTTTATGCTGATGCTGCGCGAAGCCGATAATTTCCAGGACAGCCAGTTGCGCCAGATCGCGGCCTTGATCAACAGTCGCTACTTGCCGTCACTGCCCGACAACGGCGGCAAGCTGCAGGCGGACGACGATGTGGACGCGCGCATCATCGTCCAGCAGATGTCTCCCGTTGGCAGCGTGCCCGGCGATCGACCGGCACGGTCCGACCCGGACACGCCGAATCTGCCCGCCGGGCTGCGCGACGGCCTGCAGACGGTCGTCGCCGATGGCGTGTCGTGGCGGGTTCTGGTCAAGCCGGCGGGTCCAGGCGTGCGCATCGCCATTGCGCAGCCCACCTCCGAGCGCGAGGAGATCGCCCGCCACAGTGCGATGGTGACGCTGGTTCCCCTGCTGGTGCTGATCCCCGTCCTGATCTTCCTGGCCAACTTCCTGGTCAGGAAAATGTTCCGGTCCGTCGTCCGGCTTGCCGAAGAGGTCAATCTTCGCTCTGACCAGGATCTGCGTGCGCTGGACTGCAGGCAGATACCGTTCGAGGTCGTGCCGTTTGCCCTGGCCATCAACCGGCTTTTCACGCGCGTCGCGCTCGCCATCGAGCATCAGCGCAGATTCATCGCCGATGCCGCCCATGAGCTGCGGTCTCCGTTGACAGCCCTTTCCCTGCAGGCCGAACGCCTGGCCGCGGTGCGGCTTTCCGAGCCGGCGCTGGAGCGTGTCGGACTGCTGCAGCAGGGCATATACCGCGCCCGGTCGCTGATCGACCAGCTGCTCACGCTGGCGCGCGTGCAGCAGATGCAACGGCATCGATGCCGGCCGGTGTCCTTGCAGTCGATGATCAGACAGGTGGCGGAAGACCTCATGCCGCTGGTCGAACAAAAGCGGATGGACCTGGAATTGCTGGGCGGCGACGATCTGCAGGTGCCAGCGCAGGAACTCGATCTGCGCACGCTGGTCAAGAATCTGCTGGACAATGCGATCCGCTATACGCCCGAGGGCGGCCGCGTCACGCTGCATATTTCGGCCGAAAACGGCGGCTCGCTGGAAATCCGGGATACCGGTCCCGGCATACCCGAAGCGGAGAAATTGCGGGTGTTCGACGCGTTCTATCGCATCCCGGGCAATGCCTCCATCGGATCCGGCCTCGGCCTGGCTATCGTCAGGACCATTGCCGACCGCATCGGCGCGTCGGTGGACCTGAGCCAGGCCCGGCCCTCGGCGCCCTACGGCCTGGCCGTCAAGGTGGCGTTCCGGCTCAGCCCTTGAGCGCAGCCAGCACTTCGTCCAGCATTTTCTTGGCGTCGCCGAACAGCATGCGGTTGTTGTCCTTGTAGAACAGGGGGTTGTCCACACCGGCGTAGCCCGAGGCCATGGAGCGCTTCATGACGATGGAGGTCTTGGCCTTCCAGACTTCCAGCACCGGCATGCCGGCGATGGGGCTGGCCGGGTCCTCGGCCGCGCTGGGATTGACGATGTCGTTGGCGCCGATCACCATCGCGACGTCCGTGTCGGGGAAGTCGGCGTTGATCTCGTCCATTTCCATGACGATGTCGTAGGGCACCTTGGCCTCGGCCAGCAGCACGTTCATGTGGCCGGGCATGCGGCCGGCCACCGGGTGGATGGCAAAGCGCACGTTGACGCCTTTTTCGCGCAAGGTCCGGGTGATCTCGAACACGGTGTGCTGGGCCTGCGCCACCGCCATGCCGTAGCCCGGCACGATGATCACGCTCCTGGCCTCGCGCAGCAGCTGGGCCGTTTCGGCGGCGTCGATGGGCGTCACCTCGCCCTGGGGCTGCGCGGCGGCCTCGCCTTTACTGGCCGAGCCGCCGCCGGAGCCGAAGCCGCCTGCGATCACGCTGATGAAGTTGCGGTTCATCGCGTTGCACATGATGTATGACAGGATGGCGCCCGACGAGCCCACCAGCGCGCCGGTGACGATCAGCAGGTCGTTGTTGAGCATGAAGCCCGTGGCCGCCGCCGCCCAGCCCGAGTAGCTGTTGAGCATGGAGATCACCACGGGCATGTCGGCGCCGCCGATCGCCATGACCATGTGCACCCCGAACAGCAAGGCGATTGCGGTCATGACGACGAGCGCCGTCATCCCGGCGGCCGAGCCGTGCGCGTGCAGGAACTGTCCGCCGAACCAGATCACCACCAGCAGCGCGGCCAGGTTGAGCCAGTGGCGCGCCGGCAGCAGCAAAGGCTTGCCGCCGATCTTGCCGCTGAGTTTGCCGAAGGCGATCAGCGAACCGGAGAAGGTGACCGCGCCGATCAGGATGCCGACGTAGATTTCCACCAGATGGATGGTTTCTTCCGCGCCCTGGAACCGGACCGACGTGTCCACATAGCTGGCAAAGCCCACCAGGCAGGCCGCCAGGCCCACGAGGCTGTGCATGAGCGCGACCAGTTCGGGCATCTGGGTCATCTTCACGACCTTGGCCGCATACAGGCCGATGCCGCCGCCGACGGCCAGGGCCGCGACGATCCAGGCGATGCCGCCGGCGCCCACGCGCGGGCCCAGGAGCGTGGCCAGTACCGCCAGCGCCATGCCGACCATGCCGAGCAGGTTGCCCCGGCGCGAGGTTTCGGGGTTGGACAGGCCGCCCAGGCTCAGGATGAAGAGGATGGCGGCGCCGAGATAGGCCACCGCGGCGAGACTTTGGGACATGATTGTGGTTTCCCTTTCTTCTTATTTGCGGAACATGGCCAGCATGCGGCGCGTGACGGCAAAGCCGCCGAACATGTTGACGCCGGTGAGCACGATGGCGGCGACGGCCAGCCAGCGGATCAGGTCGTCGGGTCTGCCCGCGGCGGCGGCCTCGGGCGGTGCGATCTGCACCAGGGCGCCGATGGCAATGATGCTGGAGATGGCGTTGGTGACGCTCATTAGCGGCGTGTGCAGGGCGGGCGTTACGTTCCACACGACCATGTAGCCGATGAAGCAGGCCAGCACGAATACCGTGAAATGGCCCAGGAACGCCGCGGGCGCATAGGCGCCGATGAACCAGAAGGCCACTGCGGCGGCTGCGAACAGGATCGCCACCGTTCTGGCCGGCAGCGGCGCGCCGCTGCCATGGCCGTTCTTTTTCTCGGCCACCGGGGCGGCGGCGGGCCTGGGTGCGGGCGCCGCGGCGGGTTTGAGCGGCGGCGCGGGCCAGGTGACGGCGCCGTCCTTGATCACCGTCAGTCCGCGCAGGGCGTCGTCGTCCATGTTGACGACGGCCACCCCGTCCTTGGCCTTGCACAGTTCCTCCGCGACGCGCAGCAGGTTGGTGGCGTACAGCGTGGAGGACTGCTTGGCAAGACGCGAAGCCAGGTCGGTATAGCCGATGATGGTCACGCCATGGCGCACCACCGCCTCGCCCGGCACGGTCAGTTCGCAGTTGCCGCCTTGTTCGCCGGCCATGTCCACGATCACGCTGCCCGGTTTCATGGATTGCACCATGTCGGCGGTGATGAGTTTGGGCGCGGGCTTGCCAGGGATCAGCGCGGTGGTGATGATGATGTCGGCATCCTTGGCCTGCTGCGCGTACATGGCGCGCTGCGCGGCCTGGAAGCCTTCGCTCATGACCTTGGCGTAGCCGCCGCCGCCGGAGCCTTCTTCCTCGTAGTCGACCTTGACGAACTCGCCGCCCAGGGACTTGACCTGGTCGGCGACCTCTGCGCGCGTGTCGTTGGCGCGCACGATGGCGCCCAGGCCGGCGGCGGTACCGATGGCCGCCAGGCCCGCCACGCCCGCGCCGGCAATGAACACCTTGGCTGGGGGCACCTTGCCGGCCGCCGTGATCTGGCCGTTGAAGTAGCGGCCGAAGGCGTTGGCCGCCTCGATGACAGCCCGATAGCCGCTCACGCCGGCCATCGACGTCAGTGCATCCATTTTCTGCGCGCGGCTCAACGTGCGCGGCAGGCAGTCGATGGCCAATACCGTGGCTTTCTTCGCCGCCATCTGCTGCATCAGTTCGGGGTTCTGGGCAGGCCAGATGAAGCCGATCAGGATGCCGCCCTCGCGCATCAGTGCGACTTCTTCGGGGCTGGGCGGACGCGCCTTGAAGACGATGTCGGACGTGGCCCACACGGAGGCGGCATCCGGCGCGATTTCGGCCCCGGCGGCGCGGTAGGCATCGTCGCCGAAATTGGCCGCATCGCCCGCGCCGGCCTCGACGGTAACCGAGAAGCCCAGTTTGACCAGCTTTTCGACGACTTCGGGCACGGTGGCCACACGCTTTTCCCCGGGAAAGGTTTCCCGCGGTACGCCTATGCGTTGGGCGCCACTGCGCTGGGGGTCGCCAGGCTGGGCGTCACTGCCCGGCGCCTGCGGGGTGGGGCTGGTTTGCATGCGAGCTCCTGTAGATCTTGATAAGTCGTTCGGAGCCTTATAACGCACCGGCCCGCCTGAGCGCCACCTCGGCAGCGCTCAGGCGGGCCGGCGCATAGATGAGCATGCCGGTGTAGTTCGGCATCGGCGTGCCGGACTGCGCGGGCCGAGCCCTGTCGATGGCCTTGCGGTCGATGTCGGCGTGGCCGTGGTCTGTATGGGCGGGAACAGCGCCCGGTCCGGTCAGAGATCCTGCGGACCCAGCTTCTCGATGAGGACGCGCAAGGCCTGGACTTCCTCGGCCTTGAGATCGCTAAGGGGCGGGCGCACGGGGCCGGCGCCGCGGCCGACGATAGCCGCGCCGGCCTTGACGATGCTGACGGCATAGCCGGCGGCCCGGTTGCGGATGTCCAGATAGGGCATGAAGAAGTTCTTGAGCAGGTCGTGCTGGGTCTTCATGTCGTCGCTGCGCACGGCCTCGTAGAACCTCATCGCGGTCTTGGGGATGAAGTTGAAGACGGCCGAGGAATAGACCGGCGTTCCCAGCGCCTTGTAGGCCGCGGCGTAGACCTCGGCGGTCGGCAGTCCGCCCAGGTAGCTGAAGCGGTCGCCCATCTTCTGGTAGACCGAGACCATGTATTCGATATCGCCCACGCCGTCCTTGAAGCCGACCAGGTTGGGGCAGCGTTCGGCCAGGCGGGCCAACGTATCGGGCTTGTACCTCGCCTGGGCGCGGTTGTAGACGATGACGCCGAAGTTCACGCTCTTGCAGATGGCCTCGACGTGGGCGGCCAGGCCTTCCTGGGTGGCTTCGGTGAGGTAGTGCGGCATCAGCAGGATGCCGTGCGCGCCGGCCTTTTCGGCGGCTTGCGCGTAGGCGATGGTCTGGCGGGTCGAGCCGCCGGCGCCGGCGATGATGGGCACCGTGCCGCGGCACACGTCCACGGCGGTCCGGATGATGCCGGGATATTCCTCGGGAGACAGGGAGAAGAACTCGCCCGTGCCGCCGGCGGCGAACAGCGCGCTGGCGCCGTAGGGGGCCAGCCATTCCAGGCGCCTGGCATACCCCTTCGGGTCGAAATCGAGATTGGCGTCGAAGTCGGTGAGCGGGAACGACAGCAGGCCGTCGCTGACGATGGTCTTGAGTTCCTGGGGGCTAAAGCTCATTGCATGTCCTTGATGATTGAATGAGGGCCAGGCGCGCGCCGCGGCCTCATGTGATCGGAGCGGGGTTGAACAGGGCGAGCGCGTTGTGCAGCTGCCACTGCTCGGCCCAGGTTTTCTTGCGGCCGCTGGCCACCTCCAGCGTGAACCGGAAGAGTTCCCAGCCCACGTCGGCGATGGTCTTCTCTCCGGTGGCGATGGTGCCGGCATTGATGTCCATGAGATCGTGCCAGCGCCGCGCGAGTTCGTCGCGGGTGGCGACCTTGATGACGGGAACGGCGGCCAGGCCGTAGGGCGTGCCGCGGCCGGTGGTGAATACGTGCAGGTTCATTCCCGCCGCGAGCTGCAGCGTGCCGCAGACGACATCGCTGGCGGGCGTGGCGGCGTAGATCAGGCCTTTCTGCCTGAGTTTCTCGCCAGGCGCAAGCACGCCGCAGATAGGGGAGCTGCCCGACTTGACGATGGAGCCCATGGCTTTTTCGACGATGTTGGACAGCCCGCCTTTTTTGTTTCCCGGCGTGGTGTTGGCGCTGCGGTCGACCTGGCCGCGCTGGAGGTAGGCGTCGTACCAGGCCATCTCGCGGATCATGTCCTGGGCAACCTCGGCCGTGGCGGCGCGCGCGGTGAGCTGGTCGATGCCGTCGCGCACTTCGGTGACTTCGGAGAACATGACTGCGGCGCCGGCGCGCACCAGCAGATCGGTGCAGAAGCCGACTGCCGGGTTGGCGGTAACGCCGCTGAAGGCGTCGCTGCCGCCGCACTGCACGCCCACCACCAGCTCGCTGGCGGGCACGGTCACCCGCCTGCGCGCATCCAGGCGCGCGAGATGCGTCTCGGCCTGGCGCAGGATGCTGTCCACCATCGACATGAAGCCCACGTGCGCGCCGTCCTGCAGGCACACGACATCCGGCGCCTGCGCGGCATCGCGTTCGTCGGCGATGGCAATGGCGCCGGCAGGCAGCAGGCGTTCGGGCTGCAGCTTTTCGCAGCCCAGGCTGATCACCATCACTTCCCCGCCGAAATTGGGGTTCAGGCTGATATTGCGCAGGGTGCGGATGGGCACGGCGGCGTCCGGCGCGTCGATGGCGACGCCGCAGCCGTAGGTGTGCTCCAGCGCCACCACGTCGTCGACATTGGGGTATCTGGGCAGCAACTCGGACTTGATGCGCTGTACGGCGAACGCGGTCACGCCGGCCACGCACTGCACGGTCTGCGTGATGGCCAGGATGTTGCGGGTGCCTACCGAGCCGTCGGCATTGCGGTAGCCCTCGAAGGTATAGCCCTCGAGGGCGGGCTGGGGCGCCGGCCTGGATGTGGCGATGGGCAGGCCGTCGAGTTCGCGCGCCTGAGGCAGGCGCAGCAGCTTTTCATGGACCCAGCTGCCGGCGGGAATGGCCTTGAGCGCGTAGCCGATGGGCACGTTGTAGCGCCGCACGGCATCGCCCTGGGCGATATCGACCAGGGCAACCTTGTGCGCCTGGGGCACCCTGTCCGCCAGCGTGATGCCTCCATCGGCCACGGTGCCCGCAGGCAACCCGCCGTCGTTGGCGACGATGGCGACATTGTCCAGCTCGTGCATCTTGACGAGCAGGGGCCTGGCTGTGGCAGTGGTCTGTGTCATGGGGCTTGCAGTCCGGTCGTCTTCATGGCCATTAATTGACGGTGACGTGGCCGGCCGCGATCACGGCTTTCCAGCGCGCCGAGTCCTGCTTCATGAACCTGGCGAACTGATCGGGCGTGTCGGCGATCATGTCGTAGCCCACTGAGGTGAACGGCGTCTTGACCTTGGAGTCGCCCAGCGCCTTGACGAAGGCGGCGGCCACTTTGGCGCGCAAGGCGGCGGGCATGCCCTTGGGGGCGACGACCGCCTGCCAGGAGGTGACCACCATATGCTTGACGCCGGCCTCGGCCATCGTGGACACGTTGGGCAGCAGCGGGGAACGCGCGGCGCTGGTGATGCCCAGGGCGCGCATGCGTCCGGCCTGGATATAGGGCAGGACGGTGTTCAGGTTCTGGAACGAGGCGTCGACCTGCCCGCTCATCAGGCCGGTCTGGGCCGGCCCGCCGCCCTGGTAGGGAACGTGGATGCCGGTGGTGCCGGTCCGCTGCCAGAACAGCACGGCGGAAAGATGGTCGCTCGAACCCACGCCCGACGATGCGAAAGTCACCTTGTCCGGATGGGCTTTTTCATAAGCAATGAGATCGGCCACGCTCTTGAAAGGCGAGTTGCCGGGCACGACCAGCACGTTGGGCGAGGAGACGGCGACGGTGATCGGCGTGAAGTCCTTCAAGGGATCGAAGGGCAGGTTCTTCAGCAGGTGCGGCACGATCACCAAGGGGCCGAGCGAGGTCACCAGAAACGTGTAGCCGTCCGGCTTGGCGCGCTGGACGAAACCCGCGCCGATGACGCCGGTGGCGCCGGCGCGGTTCTCGACGATGAAGTTCTGATGGAGCGTCTGGTCCATGTCGGCCGCCAGCGCGCGCGCCACCTGGTCGGTGGAGCCGCCGGGCGGGAAGGGGACGACGAGGGTGACGGGCCTGTCGGGCCAGCCGGCGGCATGGGCGGTCAGGCTTGCGATACCGAGAACGAAGGCCAGCAGAGGTTTCTTCATGTTTTGTCTCCTACTCAAAATGATATCGTTATCATTTTTGAGCGATTTGGATTTATGCGGTTTTTCCTCAGAAAAACCGGCTGGTTTTCAAAAAATGTCGCGCATGAATCCGTGCAATGATATCGTTACCAAAAACCAAGTCAATATAATCGAACAAGGGAAAACCCCCCTATCTTGAAATTGAAACCCGCAACGCTGCGCGATGTCGCGCAGGCGGCCGGCGTGTCCTTGATTACGGCCTCGCGCGCCCTGGGCAACCCCGACATCGTGTCCGCCAAGACGCGCGAGCGGGTGCGCCAGGCCGTGGAGGCGACGGGCTACATTCCCAATATGCTGGCCGGCGGCCTGAAGTCCAAACGCAGCCTGACCGTGGCCGGCGTGATCCCTGCGCTGTCGGTCACGGAATTCCTGCCCGTCCTGCAGGCGCTGACATCGGACCTGGCCCGCGAAGGCTACCAGTTGCTCCTGGGCGAGGCCGGCTACGATCCTGCGCGCGAGGCGGCGGTGCTGGACACGATGATCGGACGCCAGCCCGACGGCATCGTGGTGGTGGGGCTGGTGCAGACGCAACGCGCACGGGACAGGCTGCGCCGCAGCGGCCTGCCCGTGGTGGAGATCTGGGAACTGAGCGACAGGCCTGTCGACATGTCGGTGGGTTTTTCCCACCTGAAGGTGGGCAGCGCCCTGGGCGGCTATTTCGTCTCCAAGGGCTGGAAGCAGGTCGGCGCGATCAGCGGCTCCGATCCCCGGGCCCGACTGCGCACCGAGGGATTCAAGGCGGCATTCGGCGGCCATGTGCCGATGGCGGTGGTTCAGCCGCCGAGCAACCTGGAGCGCGGCCGCCGCGCGCTGGCCGAACTGCTGGAGCAGGCGCCCGGGCTGGAGGCGGTGTGCTGCACCTCCGACATGCTGGCCAGCGGCGTATTGACGGAAGCGCGCGCGCGCGGCATCCGCGTGCCGCAGGATCTGGCGGTGTGCGGCTTCGGCAATACGGACTTCAGTGCGCACACGGTGCCGTCGATCACGACGGTGCACGTGGACGGTCCGGAAATGGGCCGACTGGCGGCCCGGCTGATCATGGACCGATGCCGCGGCAAGGCGGTCGAGCAGTCCGTCGTCGATGTGGGGTTCCACCTGATCGAACGGGAGTCCACGGGCGGCACGGCTTAAGGCCTGCGCGTGCCTTCTTGCCGCAT
>DAIDKG010000597.1 GCA_027450125.1 Bordetella sp.
GCGCGGCATGGGCGCGCACGCAGGCACGCACCGGCCTGCCTGCCTGGCGCCTGTGGGTGCTGCAGCCGGACCAGGCCGCGCATGCCGATTTCGCCCGGCACGGTCTGGCGCTGCCCGCTGACGCGCGCGGCAGGCCCGCCATCCGCAACGATTACCAGGCCGAACAGCACGCAGGCTATGCCGCCGGATGGCCGCAGGGCCGTGGCCCCCGTTCCGGGCTGACCATCTTCGAGGCCAATTCCCTGCGCCTGCGGCTGGTCTATGTGGTCGAACCGCTGGTGCCGGCCTTGCGGCCGCTGCTGCGCACGCTGGCTGCGGGAGCCGACGATGCCTGCGCGCGCAGCATCCTGGCCGCCGGCGCCTTGCCCCTGAGGCTGGAAATGACCATGGACATGCAATCGCACGCATTGGCCTGGCCGGCGGACCAAGGCGTCATGCCGGCCGGACGCACATGTTGAATCCAGGTCATATATGATGCAGATTCCGCTAAACAGGACGCTGGCCGCCAGACGCCCGCCCATATGCCGCTCAGGACTGCGTTGCCCGAAACGCCTGCCATGCGAGACAGCCCCGCTGCAACGGCCATTGTCACAACGCAGGACGAGGCACAACTGTATGGCCCGGATTGCGAACCGGGCCTGTCCAGCCTTTTGCTGGATATCGCTCCCCTGGCGGCCCGGATCATCGAGGCCTACAACCTCAGGTTGGCAGGCATGCCCCGCTCGCGCAATCTGCTGAACGCCCTGTCGGAAGAAGAACGGATCGAACTCAAGCGCTGGCAGGTCGCCAATCTGCTGGGCCTGCTGGAGCCGGGGCTGACCGCGCATGGGCACGAAAGCATGGCTCGTGCAGTGGGGCGGCGGCTTGCGCTGTTGTGCGTGAGCAGGGAAGAGCTCGCCTTCACCAAGGATCTGCTCTACGCACTGATCATCGAGCACGTGGGCCGCGACAGACATGAGCAGGCCCTGCAGGTGCTGTCGGCCCGCATGATGCGCGACCTGGCCTGGCACCTGACGGTCTACCAGGAAATCTACGCCCAGCGCACCCGGCTGCTGCTCAGCATCACGCGCCTGGCCTGGGAGGCGGGCAGCTATGTCGATCTCATTGCCAGGACCGCCGAGTTGCTGGTGGGCCATCCGGGCATCTGCGCCTGCCTCATCGGCCGTCCCGGCGACATGAAGACGCTCTGCTTCGAAGCGCTGGAAGGCGTGGGACTGGAAGCCTATCTCGCGCGCGTCCACGCAATTCGTTCCTCACATGTCCAGTCCGGCGAGCCCTGGCTGGGGAGCAGCCCCGCAGAAAGGGCCTGGCGCAGCAACCGCATCGAACATTGCATCAATGTCGCCACCGACCCCGACATGCCCATCTGGCGCGGGCTGGCGCTGGAATACGGGTTTCACTCCATCGTGGCGGTGCCGCTGGCCAGCCAGTCCGGCACCGGGCCCACGGCCATGCTGGGCCTGTACAGCAACTACCCCGGCGGATTCAGCTCGGACGACCAGATCGCCTTTCTCAAGCAGCTGCAGTCGCTGCTGACCTATGCCATCCTGCGCCTGGATGCCCAGGAAAACGTCGTCCATCCGGTGTCTCACCGGCAGCGCCGCCACTGGGCCGACCTGCTCAAGACCGATGCGCTGCGCATGCACTACCAGCCGCTGCTCGATCTGAAGACGCGCCGCATCGTCAAGGTCGAGGCGCTGGCCCGCCTGCGCGATGGCGACCGGCTGCTGTCGCCCGGCGATTTCTTCCCGGCCCTGAGCTCGGAGGATTTCCTGGTGCTCTATGCCCGAGGCCTGGACCAGGCCTTGCGCCAGTGGGGCGTCTGGCAGCGCAGCGGACTTAATCCGGATCTGGCCGTCTCGGTCAATATGCCGGCGGACGCGCTGGGCGACATCCGCTACTACGATGCCACCGTGCAGGCCCTGGCGCAGAACGGCTGCCCGGCTTGCATGCTCACGCTGGAAATCCTCGAGACCGACGACATGTCGGTGGGAGTCGACGTCTTCACCGCGCTGGAACGCTACCGGGCGCTGGGCGTCACCCTGGCCGAGGACGACCTGGGTTCGGGGCACAGCAGCTTGAAGCGCATGCGCGAGCTGCCTTTCGATGCGGTCAAGATCGACCGCAGCCTGGTGGTGATCAACGATGAAAACTCCGCCGACGTGCTGCATTTCATCTTCCAGCTCACCCGCCTGGGCCATTCCCTGGGCAAGGACGTGATCGTGGAAGGGGTCGAGGACGAAGGCCTGCTCGAGGCCGTGACCATCCTCGGAGCCGACGCCATCCAGGGCTATGTGCTGACGCCGCCCTTGCCGGCCGACGAGATCACCGCCTGGCTGTCCGCGCATCCGACCTATCCCGGGCCGGTCCGCAAGCACAGTGTCCTGGGGCAGATGGCCCGGCTGCTGATCTGGGAAGAGTGCCTCTACCTGTTGCGCGACGAGGCTTCAGTTATGGGCCGGGCCAGCGACGTCACCCCGCCGGCGCTGCCCTTCGACATCATCGATCCGGGTCTTTCGCGCGTTTTCATGCTGGCCGCCATCAACCAGGGGCCGAGCAGCCCCGAATATCGCCAGATCCGCGAGAAACTCATGCAGGCCCTGTCCGACAGGACGATCTGAAACACGCGCGGGCCTGATTCCAGGCCCCGTTGTCATCCTACGCGCTTGAGTTCGGTCTTGTACTGCTGGCCGCGTTCGACATAGTGGCGCGTATTGGCGTGCATGGTGGCGATTTCTTCGGGCGTGAGCTCGCGCACCACCTTGCCGATGCCGATCACCAGGGAGTTGTCGGGGATCACGCGCCCTTCGGGCACGATGGCGCCCGCGCCCACCAGGCAGTTGCGCCCGACCACGGCCCGGTTCAGGACGATGGCCTGCATGCCGATCAGCGCTCCGTCCAGGATGGTGCAGCCGTGCAGCATGGCCTGATGGCCGACGGTGACGTTCTCGCCCACGACCAGCGGACAGCCCGCGTCTACATGCAGCACGCTCGATTCCTG
>DAIDKG010000598.1 GCA_027450125.1 Bordetella sp.
ACAGCGTATGAACGCGCTGGGCGTGCGCTTTCGCCCGCACGTCAAGACCACCAAATGTGCCCAGGTGGTCGAGGCGCAAATCGAGGCCGGCGCGCGCGGCATCACCGTGTCCACGCTCAAGGAAGCCGAACAGTTCTTCGCGAGCGGCATCCAGGACATCGTCTATGCCGTCGGCATGGCCCCGACGAAACTCGCGCAGGCCTTGGCGCTGCGCCGCAAAGGTTGCGCCCTGAAAATCGTTGCCGACAGCGTGGCCTGCGCCCAGGCGATCGCGGCCTACGGCCGGGACCATGACGAGCCCTTCGAAGTCTGGATCGAGATCGACGTGGACGGCCATCGCTCGGGTATCGCCCCGGAAGACGACACGCTTGTAGCCGTTGCGGCGGCGCTTGCGGACGGCGGCATGCGCCTGGGCGGCGTGCTGGCGCATGCGGGTTCCAGCTACGACTACGACCAGCATGAAGACCTGGTCCGCATCGCCGAGCAGGAGCGCTCGGGCTGCGTGCGCGCTGCCGAGCGCTTGCGCGCCGCGGGATACGCCTGCGAGGTCGTGAGCATCGGATCGACGCCCACGGCGCTGGCCGCCGAACATCTGGAGGGCGTGACCGAAGTTCGCGCAGGCGTCTACGTCATGTTCGATCTGGTCATGCACAACGTAGGCGTCAACGACACTTCCGAGATCGCCCTGAGCGTGCTGACCACCGTGATCGGCCACCAGAAGGAGAAGGGCTGGGCCATCGTGGACGCAGGCTGGATGGCCATGAGCCGCGATCGCGGCACCCAGCGCCAGAAGCGGGATTTTGGCTACGGACTCGTCTGCCTCGAAGACGGACAGGTGCTGGACGAGTACCTGATGAGCGGCGCGAACCAGGAACACGGCATCATTTCCCGCCTCGGCACGCCGGACCTGGACATCGAGCAGCGCTTTCCGATCGGGACGCGCCTGCGCATCCTGCCCAACCATGCGTGCGCCACAGGCGCACAGCATCCGGTCTATCAAGCCTTGAGCCCGGACGGCAGTGTCCAGGCCTGGCCCCGGTTCTATGGCTGGTAAAGCGCTTTCGACTCGCCGGACGCGCCGCATGACCCGTCACGGCCGGGCATGACGGCACCCGAGCCTGATCGCGCGCCGGCATGCTGCCGCGTCGCGACCGGCAGCTGCTAATCGAAGAACCCGAGAATGGATTTCACCTCCAAGTATTCTTCCATTCCCTCGATGCCATACTCCCGGCCGTTCCCGGACTGCTTGTATCCGCCAAACGGCGCTTGCGGATCCCAGGCCGGATAGTTCAGGTGCACCTGGCCCGACTGTATGCGCGCGGCGACTGCGCGCACGAGCGCTTTGTCCGTGCCTTGGACATGCGCGCCTAGCCCGTAAATCGTATCGTTCGCTATCGTGACGGCCTCTTCGACCGAGTCGTAGGGCAGTATGGCCAGGACCGGCCCGAATATCTCCTCCTGGGCGATCTTCATGTCGGTGCGGACATCGGAAAAAAGGGTCGGCCGCGCATAGAAGCCCCGGCTCAACCCCGCGGGCCGTCCCGCCCCGCCCTCGATCAGCCTGGCCCCTTCGTCGATGCCGGCTCCGATCATGTTCTGCACCCTGAGAAACTGCGCCCGATTGGCCAGCGGGCCATGGGTCGTCGTTTCGGCGTAAGGGTCGCCCACGATCATCTCTCTGGCCGCCGCAATCGCCAGCGCTTCGACCTGCGACAGCGCGCCGCGCGGCACGATCAGGCGCGTCGGCGCGCTGCACGACTGGCCCATGTTCCGGAACGCGGCGGCAACGCCCAGCGAAACGGCGCGCGGCAGATCGGCATCGGGCAGCACGACGTTCGGCGATTTGCCGCCCAGCTCCTGTGCCACGCGCTTGACGGTCGGGGCGGCCGCCTGCGCGACCAGCACGCCCGCGCGCGTGGAACCGGTGATCGAAATCATGTCGACCTGCGGATGCGCCGCAAGTGCCGCGCCTACCAGCGGACCGGTACCGTTCACCAGGTTGAATACGCCCGCGGGAACCCCCGCATCCGCGACGACCTGCGCGAACAGCAAGGCGCTCAGCGGCGAGAGCTCGCTAGGCTTGAGGACCATGGTGCAGCCTGCCGCGAGGGCTGGGCCGGCCTTGGCCGTGATCTGATAGATGGGCCAGTTCCAAGGCGTGATCAGCGCGCATACGCCGATCGGCTCGCGCACGACCGCTGTCTTTCCGCGCTGGATCCGGAACGGATAGCTTGCCAGATTGTCGCGCGCGACCCGGACATGTTCGGCCGCGAGCGGCACATGCGCGGCGCGCGCATAGCTGATGGGCGCGCCCATTTCCGTCGCCAGCGCCATGGCGAACAATTCAGCGCGCTCCAGCATCAAGGCATGAACGCGGTCGAGCAAGGCAGCCCGCTCTTGCGCAGACGTCGCCGACCAGCTCGCGAACGCCGCGCGCGCAGCGCGCACCGCCCGGTCGACGTCATGCGCGTTTCCAAGCGGAATCTCGCAGACCGTGTCTTCGGTGGACGGCGAGACGACCGCGCATCGGTCGCCGCCCTCGGGGGCGACCCACTCGCCGTCGATATGGAACCGATCCAGGTGTCCCGCCTGCATCAGATGACGAACAACCGGTGAATTCATTGCAATATGTCCTTGAGTCGGAGTCATGCGCCTGCAAGCGGCGAACTCTGCGCAGTCCACTATAGGAAAAAATATTTTTGTCGTGTTTAATATTTTATGAATAAATCATTAAAGAGGCTTTAATGCTTCAGCTCGAAGACATGCAGCTGCTGCGCGCGCTCGGCGCGTCCCAATCGCTTGCGGCGGCGGCAAGGCTGCTGGACTTGACGCCGCCTGCGGCCACCGTACGCCTTCAGCGCATCGAAGAACGACTGCAGGTGCGCCTTGCCACTCGCGCGGCCCGGGGTATCTCCCTCACTGACGAAGGCCAGCGCCTCGTGCAGGAAGCCATCGAAATCCTGGAGCGGGTCGAGTCCATCCCGTCGCGCATCTCCGGAGAATCCAGCGGCTTGAGCGGCCATTTGCGTGTCGTGGCGCCGTTCGGGTTCGGCCGCGAATATATCGCGCCGCTGGTCCGGGACCTATATCGCTCGCACCCCAACCTCGCGATCTCGCTCATTCTGGTCGAGAGCCCGCTCGCCGCGGCGTCGGGAGCGGACGCGGTCATTTCCATCGGCCATATCAAAGGCTCGTCCTGGGTGGGGCATTTCCTGGCGCCCAACGATCGCCTCCTCTGCGCAAGCCCCGCGCTTGCGCGCAGCCTGTCCGGGCTCACGCACCCATCCGAACTCGCACGGTGCGACTATCTCACCTTGCGCGAGAACGACCAGGACGTGACCCGCCTGCGCTTCACCGAGCACGACGCGGCCGGCAAGCGCATGGGCAAGGCAGTGACGGTCCGGCTGCACAGCGCCTTGTCATCGAACGACGGCACCGTGGTCAGGGACTGGGCCGTCGACGGCCTCGGAATCGTGGAGCGCTCCGAGTGGGATTGCGCAAAGCTGATCGCAAAGGGAAAGCTGACGCGCCTGCTGCCGGCATGGCGCCTGGAGCCCGCGCCGGTCATGGCGCTGACACCCACGCGCCAGGGTCTGACCGTGCGCCAGCGCATCTTTCTGGAAGCTGCGAAACGGGCTTTCAATCCCGTGCCCTGGCGCAGCTGACTGGGCTTTTCCGGCCTTCATGACATGCCGCAGGCCGGGTGCGCGATCGATGCCGGACTGGAAACGCCGGAGTATGCCGGGTCAAAAGCAAAAAGCCCTCTTGCGAGGGCTTCGGGTCATGCAAATTATTTGCCGCGATAAATCAGAGCGGCGTAATCTTGGTCGCCTGGGGGCCTTTGGCACCTTGGCCGGCGATGTAGCTCACGCGCTGATTTTCTTCGAGCGACTTGAAGCCGCCGCCTTGAATTTCGGAGAAATGCGCGAATAGATCTTTGCCGCCGCCTTCAGGCATGATGAAACCAAAGCCTTTTTCGGCGTTGAACCACTTGACGATACCGGTTTCCATAGAATTCCTTGATGAGTTACGGACACGCGTCCGAAATTGAAGACCCTCAACGAGGCACATGGACAATGATGGCGATCTGCTTTGACTCGCACACAACGGAACTGAAACGCGACGATTGAAAATCTGCACCCACTGTGGGGCTTTGGCCCCGGCAAGTCAAGCATTATTTTCCGGCCCGTGCGGCGCCAGCATTCTGGCCAGCTATCGATGGCTAGCCGATCGCCCATGCAATACCTTCTGTCGTAGCTCGAATTTCTCCAGGTCTGCCCTGCAAATCATCCATGATCATCTCGTGCCACGCCATGCCGCCGTGATCGGACACCGATGGCTTTACATAGCGGTAGCCCATGCGGGCATACAGCTGGACATGGCGCTCTTTGCACATGAGATGAATGGTGCGCTTGCCGATGGCCCGCATGCGCTCGACGAAAGCGCGCATCATCAGCGAGGCATAACCCTTGCCCTGATGGGCAGGATCGATCGCCACGGACATGATGACCACATTGGGCGCCAGGGGATCGTGGCCGACCAGCTCCTTGAACGCCTCGTCGGACATGACCACCTCGTGCGCGCAGCCGCCGTTGATAAAACCGATGATTTCGCCATCCAGCTCCAGGATCAGGAAGCCTTGCGCATACTGATCGATGCGCAGAGCGATTTTTTCGCGGGTGGCCGCTTCGTCGCCTTCATAGGCCAGGGTCTCGATCTGGAAGCAGCGGGAAACGTCTGCCGGGGTGGCGGTGCGGAAGGTGGGTGTACTCATGACTGCCTCGATGCAATATCGAGACAGTACCTTATTGGCGCATACCGATGGCCAGGCGATTGAACGCGCTCATCAAGGCGATGGCGAAAGTCAGGTCCGCGATCTCGGCGTCGCTGAAGTGCGATTTCAAGGGCTCGTAGGCATCGTCCGGCGCATGCGTCCGGTCCACGTGCGCGAGAGACTCGGCCCAATGCAGCGCGGCGCGCTCGCGTTCTGTAAAGTGCGCGCTGACGCGCCAACCGGCCACGCTGTCCAGCTTGGCATCGGAAATGCCGCCTTCCCGGGACGACCTCGCATGCATCTCGAGGCAAAAAGCGCAGCCATTGATCTGCGAAATGCGCAGATTGACCAGTTCGATGAGCTGCTTGCCCAGACTGCTCTTGTCCAGGGCCTTCTTGGTCGCGATGAAGCCCGCATACGCCTCGGGCGAAAGGGTCGAGTAGTCGAGTCTGAGTGCCTTCATGTCATGGCTCCGTGAGTGAGTGTTTCTACAGCGCCTGGGAAAAGTGCAGCCCCTTGGACAGCATCCCCTGGCGAAAATAAAAGCGTTGCGCGAGCGAGTTGGCCAGGCCCGTATCCAGGATCAGGTGCGCGCACCCGAGCTGCCGGGCCTGCTCGCGCACCGCGTCGATCATCTGCCGGCCCAGGCCGCGGCTGCGGGCCCGGGCTGCCACCACCAGGTCGTCGATGTAGACAAAGCGCCCATGTATCAGGTTTTCCTGCAGGCGGTAGCCGGCCAGCGCCACGGCCTGCTCGCCGTCCCAGGCCGCCAGCAGACGATACGCCTGGGCGGACTGGCGTTCGACCTGTTCTTGAAAGGACTGCGCGCTTGCCAAGTGCGGGCGCAACTCCCGCATGAGGTCGAAGCAGGCCGCGCAGGTCCGGGCGTCCTCCACGTGCTGCAGACGAATGGGCTCCATCGCCGTTTCCTTTATTTGCCATGCCTGACCGCCAATGTATCGGATGGATGGAACAGGCAATAGGTGCAAGAATTGAGAAAACGAGTAGGACATGAGATGGACATCCGAACCCTGAAACCGCGGCGGCGGTCGACGACCCCGATCTATCTGCAGCTATATCTGCGATTTCGCGATGCCATAGCCGAAGGCCGGCTGTCTCCCGGCGACCGGGTTCCCGCCGTCAGAAGCCTGGCCAGCGAATTGAATCTGGCGCGGGGAACGGTGGAATCGGCCTACCAGATCCTGGCCAGCGAGGGTTATCTCGTTGCGCGCGGCCCAGCCGGAACAGTGGTGTCGCCGCAACTGGACGGGCGCCATGGACTGGACGCGCCGCGCATGCGGGCCAGCGCGCCGCGCCCGACCGGCATCGCAAAGACGACGCCGCGGCCGTTCCAGCTCGGCTTGCCCGCCCTGGACGCCTTTCCGCGCAAAACCTGGGTGCGCCTGGCAGGCCGCAGGCTGCGCGGCATGGGAGACGCGGACATGGACTACCAAGCCCCAGGCGGATATATGCCCTTGCGCAGGGCCATCGCCGCCTACCTGGGCGTTTCGCGCGGCATCGCCTGCGCGCCGGAGCAAGTCTTCGTCACCACGGGATACCTGGACAGCCTTAATTTGATACGCCACACCCTGCTGTCCGCTGGGGACAAGGGCTGGTTCGAAGATCCCGGCTACCCCTACGCGCGGCGGTTCCTGGAGCGGGCGGGCATGCGGCTCGCCCCTGTGCCCGTCGACGAAGAAGGCCTTTGCGTGCAGGCAGGCCGGAGATTGTCGAAAAATGCCCGCTTCGCCGTGGTGACGCCGACCCATCAAAGTCCGCTGGGCGTGGCACTTTCCTTGCCCCGGCGCCTGGCCCTGCTGGAATGGGCTCGGGAGAACCGGTCCTGGGTCATCGAGGACGATTACGACAGCGAATTCCGTTACCACGGACGCCCGCTTCCGCCACTCAAGAGCCTGGATCGATATGGCAGCGTGCTCTACGCGGGCACCTTCAGCAAGGTCCTGTATCCCGGCTTGCGGCTCGCCTATCTTGTCGTGCCCGAGGATTGCGTGCCGGCCTTCGAGACCACGGCTTCATTGCTGCGCATGGACAGCCCGGCCCTGCAGCAGGCCACGGTGGCCGATTTCATGGAGCAAGGGCATTTCTCGCGCCATCTCAAGAAGATGCGAGCGCTATATGGCGAGCGCCGGGGCTATCTCGTCGCAGCGCTGGAGCAGGCCTTGGGGGATGCGCTGCAGATACCCGATAGATCCGGCGGGCTGCATGTGCTGGGATACTGGAAGGGCGAGCAAAGCGATGGCGCCGTGGCGCAGGCGGCCAATGCGCAAGGGCTGGCAATACATGCCTTGAGCGCATGGAAGATGAAGGGGCAGGCCGATCAGGGCTTGCTGCTGGGTTTTGCCAATCTGGCCAGCGCGGAAGCGGCGCGTAGCGCGGTGCGGCGCCTGCTGCAGGCCATGAGGTCGACCTGAAGCGCCCCGCCAGCAACGTCGCGAAGCTCGCCTACGGCGACCTTGTCATGCTGCCCACGGCACATTTGACCAGGGAGGGCGCAGCATCGCGAAGCTGCCGGATTTCCATGGCGCGCAGAAAGAAATGCGCCATGTCAATCGCGTGCGGCAGACGGCTTTCAGTGGCTGTCGCGAGGGATACCCTGAGTCTGCGCTATTTTCTGATAGGCAACAGCAGGTTCCAACACTGCTCCCGTATCCATCTGTCCGATGATCCCGCGCTGGATTTCCTGCCAGGGTGTTTGATGCGCCGGATACGCATACCCGCCGGCTGCCTCCAGCGCCTTGCGGCGTGCCGCCAGCTCTTCGTCCGAAATCAGCATGTCGGCGCGCCCCTGCCGCAAATCGATGCGCACGCGATCTCCCGTGCGCAACAAGGCAAGTCCGCCCCCCACTGCGGCTTCGGGCGACGCATTGAGAATGGAAGGCGATCCCGAGGTTCCCGACTGACGGCCATCGCCCACACAGGGCAGCTCTTTGATACCCGATTTGATCAGGTAGTCCGGCGCGCGCATATTCACGACTTCGGCCGTTCCCGGATAGCCGATAGGGCCGGCGCCGCGCATGAACAGGATGCAGTCGGCATCTATCTTCAATGCCGGATCGTCGATACGCGCGTGATATTCCTCAGGTCCGTCGAAAACAATCGCGCGCCCTTCGAAAGCATCCGGATCATCGGGATTGGAAAGATAGCGGGCGTGGAACGCATCTGAAATGACGCTCGCCTTCATGATGGCGGAAGTAAAGAGGTTGCCGCGCAAAACACGAAATCCCGCCTTGAGCTTCAACGGCTGCTCGAAAGGCCGGATCACTTCCCGGTTCATGATCTCGGCGTCTCGGCAATTCTCGCCCAGGCTGCGGCCGTTCGCCGTCAGCGCCGCTTCGTGAATCAAGCCATGCCGCATCAACTGATTCACGACCGCCGGCACACCGCCGGCGTGATAGTAATCCTCGCCCAGATATTCACCTGCGGGCTGCAGATTGACGAGCAACGGAATGTCTTCTCCGTAGGTCTGCCAATCGTCGATGGAGAGCTCTACGCCGATATGGCGGGCCAGTGCGTTCAGATGTATCGGCGCATTGGTGGAACCGCCGATGGCGGAGTTCACCCGCACCGCGTTGATGAAGGCTTCCCGGGTAAGAATGTCGGAAGGCTTCAAATCCTCCTTGACCATCTCGACGATGCGCAGGCCGGTCAGATAGGCCATCTCCTGCCGGTCCCTGTAAGGGGCCGGAATCGCAGCCGAGCCGGGCAATTGCATGCCAAGCACCTCGGCCAGGGAATTCATCGTCGTTGCCGTTCCCATGGTGTTGCAATAGCCTGTGGACGGGGCGGAGGACGCAACGAGTTTGATGAAGCCCGCCTCGTCGATTTCCTGCTTGGCCAGCAATTCCCGCGCTTTCCAGACGATGGTGCCCGAGCCGGTACGCTCGCCTCGGAACCAGCCATTCAACATCGGACCGACGGACAGGGCGATGGCCGGGATATTCACCGTCGCCGCAGCCATCAGGCAGGCAGGCGTCGTTTTGTCACAACCGATCGTCAGCACCACGCCATCGAGCGGATATCCATACAGCAGTTCCACGAGCCCCAGATAGGCGAGGTTCCGATCCAACCCGGGCGCCGGCCGCTTGCCGGTCTCCTGGATGGGATGCACGGGAAATTCCAGCGCAACGCCGCCCGCCTCGTAAATGCCTTCCCTGATTCGCTTGGCCAACTCGAGATGATGCCGGTTGCAGGGAGAAAGATCCGAGCCCGTTTGTGCAATACCGATAATGGGTCGGCCATCTTGCAGCTCTTTCTGGCTGATGCCGAAATTCATATAGCGCTCGATATGCAGCGCCGTCATATCGGGATTCGATCCATTGTCGAACCAGGCGCGAGATCGTAGCGTCGGTTTGGAGAGAGGCTTGGTGGTCATGATGTTTTTTAGCTCGTTAAAAATGCAGGACAACGCGAGGGCGGACTCACCGCAGACATCAACGCCCCCAGCGCAGAACCAGCGGATCCAGGGACCGCGCCAGCTCAATCAGTCCGGCACGGGTATCCGGGTGCACGGGCTGCAGTGGATGGCGCACGGTTTCATGCCGGATCACGCCACCTTCTTTCATCAGAATTTTGCAGGTCGCAAGCCCGCATTGCCGATTCTCGAAATTGATCAGCGGCAGCCAGCGTGCATAAGCCTGCATGGCCGCGGCACGGTTTCCGGCAAAATAGGCATCGACAATCTGGCGAATCCCGTCCGGATAAGCTCCGCCGGTCATTGCTCCCGTGGCCCCGGCATCGAGATCGGCCATCAGCGTGATCGCCTCCTCGCCATCCCAGGGGCCGATGACGGCCTCGCCGCCGGCCTCGATCAGAGCGCGCAGCTTGGCTGCCGCCTGTGGCACTTCGATCTTGAAATAGGCGAGGTTCTCGATCTCCCTGGCCATTGTTGAAAGAAGGGATACGGATAGCGGCGTCCCGGCCACCGGCGCATCCTGGACCATGATCGGGATCGAGATGGCATCGGAAACCGCCCGATAGAATTGCGCAATCGCGTGTTCTGGAACGCGGAAGGTCGCGCCGTGATAAGGGGGCATGACCATCACCATCGCAGCGCCCAGATCCTGAGCCCGGCGAGAGCGCGCAGCACAGACTGCGCTGCTGAAATGGCTGGTGGTGACGATGACCGGTACGCGTCCGGCCACATGATCCAGCACCGTCTCCATTACTTGATCGCGCTCTGCGTCGGTCAGCACGAATTGTTCGGAAAAATTGGCCAGAATGCAGATACCGTGCGATCCCGCATCGATCATGAAATCGATCGCGCGTCTTTGTCCGTCCAGGTCCAAGGCGCCGGTCTCGTCGAATATGGTGGGCGCGACGGGAAACACCCCTTTGTAGTGTGGCGCCGTCATTGTGCTGCGGCGCGATATTCGCGCTTGACGACGTCGAGCAGCTCAAGCACCGACGTATCGGCCGACCGTCCCGCATAGGTGCAGGTACCGCGTTGAACCATCATGACGTGATCGGCAACCTCCAGCGTCTGCGCGTAGTTGTGCGCAATCATGATCATCGACACGTCTCCGCGCGCCTTGAGCCGCTCGATCAATGCAATGATCATGCTCGCTTCTCGCGCGCCCATCGCCGCCAGCGGTTCATCGAGCAGAAGCACGCGCGCATTCGACGACACGGCGCGCGCGATGGCGATGGCCTGGCGCTGTCCGCCCGATAGCATGCCCACCTCCTCGTCCACCGACGGCACCGTCACGCCGATATCCTCCAACGCGGCCTCGGCCCGTTTGCGCATGGCCTTATGATCGAGAAACGGCGTGCAACCGTGGCGCAGCTCGCGATTGAGGAACATATTGTGATAGACGGAGAGGGTGTTCACCAGCGCGAGATCCTGGTAGACACACTCGATGCCGTACATGCGCGCGTGGTCCACCGACGTGAACGAAACAGGTTGGCCATTGACGAAAAGCCCGCCGGTCGTCGGCGCGTGATAGCCCGACAATATCTTCATCAAAGTCGATTTGCCCGCGCCGTTGTCGCCGAGAATGCCCAGCATCTCGCCCGGCTTGAGCTTCAGAGAAATGCCATGCAGCGCTTGTATGCGTCCGAACCGCTTGGTGACGTCGCGGGCTTCCAGAGCGTAGGTGGTATCGTTCATTTCAGCTGCGGCTCCGACGGCGCCAGGCCGCAAATTGAACATTGGAAATCATGGTCACGAGGATCGCCGCGCCCGTGATGATGTCGAAAGTGAAGGCATTGACGCCGAGCAGCGTGAAACCATCTTGCAAGATGCCAAGCACCGCGGCGCCGATCAGACCACCAAGAATCGTGCCGGATCCACCCATCAGCGAAGTGCCGCCGATCACGGCGGAGGCGATGGCCAGAAACATCACATTGGCTCCGCCCGCATTCGGATCGATCGAGGTGACGTGAAAGGCATTGAGAATGCCCGCGAAACCGGCAAGCGTGCTGCACAGCATGAAATTGCCGATCTTGACGCGGCGGATATGGATGCCGGCCTCCGCCGACCCGGTGGGGTTTCCGCCCACTGCCACGGTATGCAGACCCCAGCGCGTGTGGCGAAGCACCACATGCATGACCATCGCGATTCCGAACGCCCACAGTATTTCGCTATATCCCCAGCCACCGAGCACATTGCCTACCATTGCCGCAGGCGTGTCGATGGGAAAACCATTGCTGATCGTCAATGTGAGTCCGTTGAACAACAGCATGGCGCCCAGGGTGGTGATGAATGAGGGCACACCCAGGCGCACGGTGATGAAGCCAATGCAAAAACCCAGCAGCGATACGAGCAGCAGCGCGACGATGACACCGAGGGTCACCGGCAGCCCGGCCAGAATGGCGTAATGTATGACGAAGGGCGTCAGCGCATATATCTGTCCGCTGGACAGATCCACTTCGCCCGAGATCAGGAGCATGATCTCCCCGCAGGCAATCAGGGTCCAGGGCGCGAAGAACTGGCTTACCGTCTGCATGTTCGCATCGGTAAAGAACGCGGGCGTCATGATCTGGAAGATGATGACCAACGCGACGCCGACCAGCAGGACGCTGGTCTCGGGTTTGCGCAATAGCAGGGGTAGACTTCTGGAGAAGGCTTTCACGTTGTTCCATCCAAATATGAAGGCACCGGCATCCGCGGATGCCGGTCGACCCAGGATCAGCCGACAATCGGACCCGAACGCGGCACGATCTGCGCCTTGGAACCGTTGCCTTCATAGCGGGTGGACGTCTTGAGATAGGGGTCCACCGTCGTCTTGGTCACGAACTTCAGGCCGGTATTGATATCGGCCGGGCCGGTCAAACCTCCCGAAGCCAGGTACATGACCATTTCCATCACCGTGTAGAACCCTTGCAGGTAAGGTTGCTGGTCGATAGTGAAGTCCAGCACGGAGGAATGGATGTATTCCAGCGTGCGCGGGACAAGATCGAATCCGCCGCCATGGATGCCCTTCTGGGTCAGGTGGAACTCCTGCATCGTCTGGCCAACGCACTGCGTGGAGCCTGCGTCGACTGCGAACATGCCCTTGACGTCCTGATGGCCAAGATAATAGGCCTTGATCTTGGGCAGCTCCACGTCGATCGTGGCGCCGGTTGCAATGGCGTCGTAGGTAATCGGCTTGCCGGAGGCTTTGATCGCTGCAATGGCGCCGTCGATACGAGGCTGTATGTTCAACTGACCCGGCGTGGCGATGAATAGCGCGACATGGCCGCTGCCGACCAGTTCGACGATCTTTTCCCCCATGTGATAGCCCGATTTGTAGAGATCCTGGCCGATATAGGCCAGTCGCTTGTTGCCGCTTCCGGCCGGGGCATCGGCGTTGTAGGAGAAAACCGGGATGCCCGCTTTCAAGGCCGCCTCGGTGGGGCCGTTAAAGGCCTTGGGATCGACGATGGCCACGCCGATGGCGTCGGCCTGGCCTGCGATGGCCGCATTCATCGCATTGACCATTTCCCCGACCACGGCGGTCTCCGAACCCGTCCATTGATAGTCGCATCCGAACAGGGCGCATGCATCCTGGATGCCGTATCGTGTCGCGACAAAAAACGGATTGGTCGTGACGTGGTTCACGAAAACCAGTTTCCAACGTTTGTGGGCAGGCAATACCGTGGCAGCCGTCTCGGCGGCCATGGCTGCTGCGGGCGCGCCGGCCATGCCCGCCACGCCTGCGGCAGCGGTCAACAGCGCGGGCCCTCCTTGCATCAGCAGACGGCGTTTGACGCTTTGCAAACCCTGCGGATCTTCCTTCTTTTCCATGATGCGATGTCTCCTGAGATTTTTATTGATGGTCGTGCTCTTGCCTCACTGCATCTTACGTATCGGTCGATATAAATCAAATGCTTAATATCGACGAATCAATACCAATTCTGCTATCCATTCCTTTCATGTGAATGAGGATCTCTTGACGCGAAAAGGAGCCGCGCATGAGCACCCCGAAGCGCGCCTGGCAAGGTGCCAAGCGCAGGCGTAGCGCGACGGCGGCGAGCATCGGCAACGCGGCCGCGGGCGCGCCTGGGGATGCTCGCCCTTCGGGATGGCTGGCAATCGCGCGGCAGGCCCTAACCGGAGAAAGCCGGACACGGCATCCCCTCGATGCCGGGCATCACCGAAAACAGACTTCCTGCCAGAGGCTCCTGCAGGCGCTGCGCTGCGCTCAACCCGATTGCAGCGCTGGTGATGAACAAGGTGTCCAGTTGCTCGCCGCCAAAGCAGCAGCTGGTGACCTGGGAGACCGGCAAGGACACGGCGCGGTCGAGGATGCCGTCGGCGGTGAACCGGCTGACCCGCCCGCCGCCCCAGTGGGCGACCCACAGTCCGCCCTTGGCATCCACGGTCATGCCGTCGGGG
>DAIDKG010000599.1 GCA_027450125.1 Bordetella sp.
CGCAGTCCATCCCCCTGAAACCCGATCGCGCTGCCGCGCGTGCGCGCCTGGGCCTGGACGCTTCGGCGCGGGTGCTGGCCATCCTGCCAGGTAGCCGCGCCTCCGAGATCCGCCTCATGGGACCGCGCTTTCTGCAGGCAGCCCAAGGTCTGGTGCGCCGTGATCCCGGGTTGCGATGCGTTGTTCCCATGGTCAATCCCCAGCGCCGCGCCGAGTTCGAAGCGCTGCTGGCGCAACACCCCGTACCCAATCTGCGCTGCGTCATGGCCGAGGATCTGGCCGGGCAGGGCGCGGCGGCCGTCCAGCCGGTGGCCTGGTCCGTGATGGAAGCGGCCGACGCCGTTCTCGTCGCAAGCGGCACCGCCACGCTGGAAGCCGCGCTCCATAAGCGGCCTATGGTGATTTCCTACGTGCTTTCGCCCTGGATGCGCCGCATCATGGCCTGGAAATCCAAGCAGGAGCGGCCTTATCTGCCCTGGGTCGGCCTGCCCAACATCCTGCTGCGCGACTTTGTCGTGCCCGAGCTCCTGCAGGACGATGCGACGCCTCAGGCCTTGGAAGAGGCCGCCTGGTCAGCCCTGACGGACGATGCCCGCGCGGCAAACCTGGAAGCGAGGTTCAACGCATTGCATCTGGAACTGTTGCGCGATACGCCCGCCCTGGCCGCGGAGGCCATCGCCCGCGTTGCGGACGGCCGTCTATAAGCGCTTGTTGGCCCCTACTCGTCGTTGGGCGGCAGCACTTCGGGATGCGCGAGCGTTCTGTATGGCAGCGGTACCGCCTTCGGGTCGACCGTCGTCTGGTCCATGACCCTGTCCACGTCGGCCGTTTTTGCGAGTTCGGACAGAAACTTCTTTTTGTCGAAGGCTGCCGACACGCACCCCTGGACGCGGATGAAACGGCGTTGCAGGATCAACCATAGCGTCGTATTGTCGCGCCAGCCCGTCGAACGATTGATGAATGCCAGGCGCCGCTGCACCGTCTCGGCGATTTCCTGGTCGTACCGATAGGAGTTGTTCAGCCTGCAGCGCCCTTCCAGCCAGCAGCTATTGCCGTCTTCGACGCGAAAGTGCACTTGAGGGTGCCATTCTTTGTCGGTGAGAAACGGCCCCAGCGGCACAGGACAATTGGCGATCGCGTGCGAAATCTGAAAGAAGGGGTCGTTGCCGTGATTCTTTCGCAGGTCGCCGGCATGCGATGCGTGGCCGACGAGCACGGCAAGCAGCAACCCCAAACGCTGAAGCATCCTGTTCATGGCCGGTCCTTGTGAACTGGAACTGCAAGTCTGGGAAATCATGTTAAGTTGCGCGGCATGCGCATGCAACCCGACTTGTTCGATCCGATCGACGATATCGACGCCGCAGCGACTGCCGGCGTGGACGAGGCAGGGCGCGGCCCGCTTGCGGGCGCCGTCTATGCCGCCGCCGTCATTCTCGATCCTGCGCGTCCCATCGCTGGGCTGGCCGACTCCAAAGTGCTCACCGCTAGCCGGCGCGAGCAACTGGCGCAACTCGTGCGCGAGCGGGCGCTGGCCTGGTGCATCGCCTGCGCCAGCGTCCAGGAGATCGATCGCCTCAATATTCTGAAGGCGACGCTGCTGGCCATGCAGCGCGCTGTCGACGGCCTGGCCGTCGCGCCGCAGCTGGCCCTGGTCGACGGCAACCAGCCGCCCAGACTGCGTTGCGCGGTCCAGACCGTCGTCAAGGGCGATCAGACAGTGCCGGCCATTTCGGCCGCTTCCATCCTGGCCACGACGGCGCGCGATGCCGATCTCATGCGCCTGCATGCGCTGTATCCGCAATACGCTTTCGACAGGCACAAGGGCTACGGCACCGCCGAGCATCTCAGCCTGTTGCGACAACATGGGCCGTGCCCCGAGCACCGCCGCAGTTTCGCGCCGGTCAAGGCCATGCTGCAGACTTGAGACCGATGAAAACCATAAGTTCCCGCGATAATCCGCTGGCCAAGACGCTGCGCAAATTGGCCGGTGGTTCGGGCCGCCGCGGCGAGTCCGTGCTGCTGGACGGCGTGCATCTCTGCCAGGTCTGGCTGCAGCGCCACGGTCCGCCCGACTATGCCGTTTTCGATCAGGCAAAGCTGCTGCGGCCCGAATTGCAGGCGCTAGCCGGGCATTTGCCCGCATCGGTCTGCGTTGCCCTGGATACGCGCCTGATGCGCGAGCTGGCCAGCGTGGATAGCGGACAGGGCGTGCTCTTTCTGGTGCGCCCGCCCGAACCCGTGCTGCCCGAGCGCATCGCCGAGAATTGTGTCCTGTTCGACCGTATCCAGGATCCCGGCAACGTTGGCACCTTGCTGCGTACCTGCGCGGCAGCCGGAGTGCGCAGGGTTTTCCTGTCTTCCGGCACGGCCAGCGCCTGGTCGCCCAAGGTGGTTCGCAGCGGCCAGGGCGCGCACTTTGCCCTGGAGATTCACGAACAGCAGGATCTGCAGGCTCTGCTGCCGCGCCTGGACGTGCCCCTGGTCGCGACGGCGCTCGAGGATGCGACCGACCTCTACGTCCATGACCTGCCCCGGTCCTGCGCCTGGGTTTTCGGCCACGAGGGGCAGGGCGTCGCGCCCGGGCTGTTGCAGGCCGCAACTGCCCGCTTGCGCATCCCCCACGACAGTGCGGCCGTGGAGTCGCTCAATGTCGCTGTCGCCGCGGCAATCTGCCTCTTCGAACAGCGGCGCGTGCACGGCAGGCGCTGAAAGGCTTTATTGCGCGGACGAGAACTATGATTTTTAAAATTCTGATAGTCTATGCATATGTGCCGCGCTCCAACAGGCACCTCCGGAGGAATACCCCATGAGCAAACAGATCATCCATACCGACGCCGCGCCTGCTGCGGTCGGCCCGTATTCCCAGGCCGTTGCGGCCGTGGGCAGCAAGACGGTGTACCTCTCGGGCCAGATCGGCCTGGAACCGGCCACGGGCGAGCTGGTCGCCGAGAGCTTCGAAGCGCAGGTGCGCCAGGCTTTCGCAAACCTCAAGGCCGTGGTCGCCGCCGCGGGCGGTACGCTGGACAATGTCGTCAAGCTCACGCTGTTCCTGACCGACCTGGGTAAATTTGCCGCAGCCAACGCCATCATGGCCGAACTCATTCCGCAGCCCTTTCCCGCGCGCTCGACGATAGGGGTGGCCAGCCTGCCCAAGGGCGCGCAGTTCGAGGTCGAGGCGATACTGGTGATCTGATCCGGCCTCGGGCCAGACGCACGCCAGCCCCGTCATCGAGACGGCAATCGATCCTCTCGCGACCGCACGCAGATCCATGGCGTCCTCAACGGCAGCCAGCCGCAAGCCCGGCGCGGCCGGGGCGGGAACGAGCGCCATCGAGCGCAAGTTCCACGCCCTGGGGCTGCGTGAGCAGCAGGATTTTCTCCTGCACCTGCCCCTGCGCTACGAGGACGAGACCCGAATCACGCCCATCGCCCGCCTGCGGCCAGGTTCTTCGGCGCAGGTCGAGGGCGACATCCTGCGCTCGGAGATCCTGTACCGTCCGCGCCGCCAGCTTACTGCGGTCATTGCCGACGAAACCGGTGAGCTGCAACTGCGCTGGCTGAATTTCTATGGCAGCCAGCACAAGCAGCTCAACGCGGGGCGCAGACTGCGCGCGCGCGGCGAGGTTCGCGGCGGGTTGTGGGGCCGCGAAATGGTGCACCCTCGCATGAGCAATGCCGATGCGGCGCTGCCCCTGGCGCTCACGCCCGTCTATCCCAGCACCGAAGGACTGCCGCAGCCCGCGCTACGCAAGGCTATCGACGCTGCACTCAGGCAGGCCGACCTGTCCGACACCTTGCCTGCCGCCTTGCGCGAACGCTACGATCTCGCGGCATTCGAGCCTTCCATCCGCTTGCTGCATGCGCCGCCGCCCGGAGTGGACGAGGCCGACCTGATCGAGCGCGCGCATCCGGCATGGCGGCGCATCAAATTTGACGAACTGTTGGCTCAGCAATTGTCCCTGGCGCAAGCCAGGGCCGGCCGGCGCAGCAAGCAGGCCCAGCCCATGCCGGTGTCCGCGCGACCTGGTGACCTGACGCAGCGACTGCGCGAGGTCCTGCCTTTTGAACTGACGCGGGCACAGCAGCGGGTATGCAGCGAAATCGCCGAGGATCTGGGCCGTACATACCCCATGCATCGCCTGCTGCAGGGCGACGTGGGCAGCGGCAAGACCGTGGTGGCGGCCATTGCGGCCGCGCAGGCCATGGACAACGGCGCGCAAGTGGCGTTGATGGCGCCGACCGAAATCCTGGCCGAGCAGCACTATCGCAAGCTGTCGGCCTGGCTCACACC
>DAIDKG010000600.1 GCA_027450125.1 Bordetella sp.
CTGAACGGCGAGCCCAGCGGCACGGTGACGGCCGCCGAAGCCGGCCACGCCAGCTTCCTTGCGCGCCAGCAGCGCAAGAAGGCGCAGGCCGCGGCGAAAGCAGGAACACCGGCTACGCAAGAAGCTGCTGCAACCAACGATGTGCCCGCTACTGCTGCTTCAGAACACGCGCCCGCTGCAGCTGAGACAGTCGTCTCAGCACCTGCCGCTGCCGACGAAGCCGACGACGCTACTGCCGGTTCGGGTTCTTAAGCCGCCGAGGCTACCCTGCGCAATTCCTCAGTCCTGTTGCCGGCGTCTTAAAAACTCGAAGAACAGCCAACGCAGCAAAAAAACAAATTAACCGAAACGACCCGTGATGTAGTCTTCGGTTTCCTTGCGCTTGGGCTTGACGAAGATCTGGTCGGTCGCGCCGAACTCCATCAACTCACCCATGTACATGTAGGCCGTGTAGTCCGAGCAACGGGCGGCCTGCTGCATGTTGTGGGTCACGATGACCACGGTGTAATCGCCCTTGAGTTCGGCGATGAGTTCCTCGATCTTGGCGGTGGAGATCGGATCCAGCGCCGAGCAGGGCTCGTCCAGCAGCAGCACTTCGGGCTTGATGGCGACGCCGCGGGCGATGCACAGGCGCTGCTGCTGACCACCCGACAGGCTGGCGCCGCTCTGGTGCAACTTGTCCTTCACCTCGTTCCACAGCGCGGCCTTGGTGAGCGCCCATTCGACGCGCTCTTCCATCTCTCCCTTGCTGAGCTTCTCGAACAGACGCACGCCGAAGGCGATGTTGTCGTAGATGCTCATGGGAAACGGCGTGGGCTTCTGGAAGACCATGCCGACCTTGGCGCGGATCAGCGCGATATCGGTGCTGGTGGTGAGCAGGTTCTCGCCGTCCAGCAGGATTTCGCCTTCGGCGCGCTGGCCGGGATAGAGTTCGAACATGCGATTGAAAGTGCGCAGCAGCGTCGACTTGCCGCAGCCCGACGGGCCGATGAAGGCCGTGACCTTGTTTTCGCGGATCGACATGTTCACATTGCGGATCGCGTGGAAATTGCCGTAGTGGAAATTGAGATTCTTGACTTCCAGCTTGGCGGGAGCTTGGCTTGAACTGGGATGTTCCATTTCGGTTCCGGGAAAAAGTGGCAGCAGGCGGCAGGTGCCGGATGCCTCAGACGTTCGGTTTGCTGAACAGGGCGCGGGCCACGATGTTGGTCAGCAGCACCAGCAACGTGATCAACAGCGCGCCGGCCCAGGCCAGGCGCTGCCAATCGTCGTAGGGACTCATGGCATATTGATAAATGGTCATGGGCAGGTTGGCCATGGGCGCATTCATGTTCCAGGTCATGAACTGGCTGTTGAGCGCGGTGAACACCAGCGGCGCGGTTTCGCCGACGATGCGGGCGATGGCCAGCAGCACGCCGGTCACGATGCCGGAGCGGGCCGCGCGATAGCAAACCAGGGTGATCATCTTCCACTCGGGGCATCCCAGCGCGGCGCAGGCTTCGCGCAGGCTGTTGGGCACGAGCTTGAGCATGTCGTCGGTGGTGCGCACCACCACCGGAATCACCAGCACCGACAGCACCACCGCCCCGGCCCAGCCGGAGAAATGCTTGGCCTGGGCCACATAGACGGTGTAGATGAACAGGCCCACGACGATGGAAGGCGCCGACAGCAGCACGTCGTTGATGAATCGCGTGGCCGGCGCCAGCCAGCCGCGCCGTCCGTATTCGGCCAGGTAGGTGCCCGCCAGAATGCCCACGGGCGTGCCGATGAGCGTGCCCACGCCCGCCATCATCGCGCTGCCGACAATGGCATTGATGAGCCCGCCCGGCGAACCCGGCGGCGGCGTGACCTGCGTGAACAGCGTAAGCGTGAATTGGCCGCCGCCCTTGTACAGCAGCGTGGCGATGATCCAGAACAACCAGAACAGGCCGAACATCACGGCAAGAAACGACAGGGTCAGCATCGCCCTGTTGACCGCGCGCCGGCGCCGGTAGATGGGATTATTCATGTCGAGCGTGGACATGGCTCAGCTCCGCGTGCCTTCGCCCTTGGCCAGGCGCAGCAGCAGCAGCTTGGACAGGGCCAGGACGATGGTGGTGATAAGGAACAGGATCAGGCCCAGCTCGATCAGGGCCGATCGATGCATGTCGCTGCTCGCCTCGGCGAACTGATTGGCCAGCGCCGAGGCGATCGAGTTGCCGGGCTGGAACAGCGATCCGAGCCGGAAGGCGTTGCCGATGACGAAAGTGACCGCCATGGTTTCGCCGAGCGCGCGGCCCAGTCCCAGCATGATGCCGCCGATCACGCCGATGCGTGTATAGGGCAGCACCACCTTGTACATGACTTCCCAGGTCGTTCCGCCCAGGCCGTAGGCCGATTCCTTCAGCAGCGAAGGCACGAGCTCGAACACGTCGCGCATGACGGCGGCGATGAAAGGGATGATCATGATCGCCAGAATGCCGCCGGCCGTGAACACGCCGATGCCGAAGGCAGGCCCCTTGAACATGAAGCCGATGCCCGGAATGGCGCTCAGGGCGTGGATGAGATAGGGCTCCACGTAGCGTTGGAACAGCGGCGCGAAGATGAACAGGCCCCACATGCCGTAGATGATGGAGGGAATGGCGGCCAGCATCTCGATGGCAATGCCCAGCGGGCGGCGCAGCCAGGTCGGCGACAGCTCGGTCAGGAACATGGCGATGCCGAAGGAGACGGGCACGGCGACCACGAGCGCGACGATGGACGTGGCCAGCGTGCCGTAGATGGGCACCAGGGCGCCGAACTGGCTGTTCACCGGATCCCAGTCGCTGTTCCAGAGGAAAGACAGTCCGTATTTTTCCAGCGTGGTCGTGCTGCCCAGCGCCAGCGACAGCAGGATCGCCAGCAGCAGGCAGAAGACGGCAAAGGCGAAGAAGCGCGTCGCATTGCGAAACAGCACATCCGCGTAGGCATGCTTGAGCTTTTTCATGGAGGGGGGTTTTCCGGGGATAACGTCCGCGGGAAGATTCACCCGCGTTCCGCCCGGCATATTATCAAGTACCGCACTCATCGGCTTCCCTTTGCACTAGACGGCACAAGGGCGGACCATGGCCCGCCCCTGCACCGTTCACTCACGACATTCCACGATGCGCAATTACTTGCCGGCGTAGACGGGCTTGCCGGAGGTGTCCTTGATCTGTTCCCAGGACTTGTGGATCTTGGCGACCACGCTGTCGGGCAGCGGCACGTAGATCAGGGACTCGGCGTCCTTCTTGCCCTTGGTGTAGCCGTAGTCGAAGAACTTCAGGACTTCGGCGCCGTTGGCGGGCTTGTCCTGCACCTTCTGCACCAGAACGTAGGTGGCCACGGTCAGCGGCCACGAGTTGTCGCCCGGTTCGTTGACCAGCACCACGCCCATGCCGGGCTCGGCATCCCAGTTGGCATTCGCGGCAGCGGCCGAGAAGGTTTCCAGCGTGGGCTCGACGTACTTGCCGGCCTTGTTGGCGACCAGGCCGTAGGTCAGGTGGTTGGTGGTCGAGTAGGCGATTTCGACGTAGCCGATCGCGCCCTGGAACTGCTTGACCAGGTTGGACACGCCTTCATTGCCCTTGCCGCCCTGGCCCACGGGCCATTTGACGTCGGTGCCGAAACCGATCTTGCTCTTCCAGTCGGCGGACACGTCGGTCAGGTAGGTCGTGTAGTTGAACGAGGTGCCCGAGGCGTCGGAACGATAGATGGGCAGGATGTCCTGGTGGGGCAGCTTGACGCCGGGGTTCAGCGCGGCGATGGCCTTGTCGTCCCATGAGGTGATCTTGCCCATGTAGATGTCGGCCAGCACGGGGCCGGTGAACTTCAGTTCGCCCGGCTTGATGCCGGGCAGGTTCACGACGGGGACGATGCCGCCGACCACCCCGGGGAACTGGACCAGCTTGTTCTTGTCGAGCTCGGCGCCGCTCAGGGCCATGTCGGAAGCGCCGAAGTCCACGGTCTTGGATTCGATCTGCTTGATCCCGGCGCCCGAACCGATCGACTGATAGTTCACGGCCGAGCCGGTGGCGGCCTTGTACCCGACGGCCCACTTGGCGTAGACGGGATAGGCGAAGGAGGAGCCGGCGCCGGTGATGTCGGTGGCCTGGGCCGAGAAAACGGCAGCGCTCAGGGCAACGCCGAGAGTGACTTGCTTGAAAACACGCGTAAGCATCGTGGATCCCTTTATTGGTTGGTGAATGCGGGCAGATTTGGTTCTGCTTGAATGCCTGCGCATCTTAGAATCCTTGAATGACAATATTATGACAGTCACAAATAAGAAAGCCTGGGGTAAGAATCCAGGCTTTCTCATTTTAAGCAATTGATATATATCAATATTTCAGGACTCACTCTGCCCCAGTTTAGCTATTAGACAGTCATGTAACCCGAAAGGCGGGCGCCGGTCGACGACCCGGACGTAGGCGCCGTCGGCCTGCAAGCGCCAGGCCCATTGGTTGTCGCGCAAGGCATAGGTGAAGGCCTCGGCGATGACCCGCCGCTTGAGCGCCTTGTCATATACCGGGAAAGCCACTTCGACCCGGCGAAAGAAATTGCGGTCCATCCAGTCGGCCGAGGACAGGTAAACCGTCTCCTGGCCATCGGCGTGGAAATAGAAGACCCGGGAGTGCTCCAGGAAGCGCCCCACCACCGAACGGACCCGGATGTTCTCGGACAGGCCGTTTACGCCCGCGCGCAAGGCGCACACGCCCCGCACGATGAGATCGATCTTCACGCCGGCCTGGCTGGCCAGATAGAGTTCCTCGATGACATGTTCTTCGAGCAGGGAATTCATCTTGGCCATGATGAGCGCCTTGCGGCCGGCCCGGGCGGCCCGTGCCTCGGCACGGATCAGTTCCAGCATGCCGGCATGCAGGGTGAAAGGCGATTGCAGCAGGGCCTTGAGCTCGCGCCGCGCTCCCAGGCCGGTCAGTTGGCCGAACACCTTGTCCATGTCCTCGCACAGCCGCGGATCGGCCGTCAACAGGCCGAAGTCGGTATACAGGCGCGCCGTGCGGGGATGGTAGTTGCCCGTGCCCAGATGGGCATAGCGGCGAAGCCGGCCGTCCTCGCGGCGCAGCACCAGGGCCATCTTGGCATGGGTCTTGTGCGCAACCACGCCGTAGACCACGTGCGCCCCCACCTCTTCCAGGCGCGCCGCCCAGTTCATATTGGTCTGCTCGTCAAAGCGCGCCATCAATTCGACCACCACCGTCACTTCCTTGCCGGCGCGGGCCGCGGCCAGCAGGATCTGCATCAGTTCGGAGTCCTCGCCGGTGCGGTAGATGGTCTGCTTGATGGCCATGACATCGGGATCGACCGCCGCCGCGGTGAGAAAGTCGATGACGGGCTGGAAAGACTGGTAGGGGTGGTGCAGCAGGCGATCGCGCTCGGCGATGGCCGCGAAAAGCTCCGCCGGCTTGCCCTGCGTCCTGTCGAACGGCGCGGGAATGGGTGCGTGGTAAGGCGCGAACAGCAGGTCCGGCCGCGTGTTGGTATTGCACAGCTGCATCAGGCGCGAAAGGTTCACCGGCCCTGGCATGTGATAGGTGTCTGCCGGCGTCAGCGAGAACTCGCTTTGCAGATACCGTTCGAGCTCGGGCGGCATGACCCAGTCCAGCTCCAGCCGCACGGCCGAGCCGAAATTGCGCTGCGAGAGTTCGCCTTGCAGGGCGAGGCGCAGATTGGTGACTTCTTCCTCGTCGACGAACAGGTCGCTGTTGCGCGTCACGCGCCATTGGTAGCAGCCATGTATCGTCAAGCCGGGGAACAGGTCGCCCACGAAGGCGCGCAGAAACGAGGTCAGCAGGATGTAGCCTTCGGGGTGGCCCGACAGCTCGGGCGGCATGCGGATGAGCCGCGGCAGCGCGCGCGGCGCCTGCACCACGGCGATCGAGGCCGCTCTTCCGAAGGCATCGGCTCCCGACAGCGAGACGATGAAATTCAGGCTCTTGTTGTAGACGCGCGGGAACGGATGCGCCGGATCGAGCCCGATGGGCGTGAGCAGCGGCATGACCTCGCGCGTGAACACCTCGTGCGCCCACTGCTGCTGGGCCTCGTTCCATTCGGAGGCGTGGTGCAGGACGATGCCCTCGGCCTGCAGGCCGGGGAGGATCTGCTCGTTGAGCACCCGGTACTGGTGCTCGACCAGGGCGTGGGCCTTGGCCTGCACGCGGTCGAAGGCTTCGTCGGGCGTCATGCCGTCCGGACCGACCGCGCCCGGCGCCTGGCGCTGCTGCTCCTTGAGGCTGGAGATGCGGATCTCGAAGAATTCGTCCAGGTTGGCGCTGACGATGCAGACATAGCGCAGGCGCTCCAGCAGCGGCACCTGCGGATGCTCGGCCATGGCCAGGACCCGTTCGTTGAATTTCAGCAGCGACAGTTCGCGATTGAAAAGCCGGGGCTGCGCCCCTGCCCGCCCTGCTGCCGCGGATTCCTGGATCATGTTTTCGAGTTCGCGTTGTTTCATGATTTACGAGGATAACCAAGCGCGCGCCTGGCCGCCAGTCGCAGCGGCTCTCTATAATCGCGGCTCCGATACTCACCGTCGATACGCCTCATGGATCATCTACTGGCTGCCGTGGACCTGGGGTCCAACAGCTTTCGCCTTTCCATCGGACGCGTCGTCCAGCAAAACGGTGTGGCACAGATCTACCAGATCGACCGGCTCAAGGAAACCGTGCGCCTGGCCGCAGGCCTGCGGCCGGACAAACGACTGGACGAACCCGCCATCGAGCGCGCCGTCGCCGTGCTCGAGCGCTTCGGCGAACGGCTGCGCAGCTTTCACCCCGACCGGGTCCGGGCCGTGGCCACCAACACGTTTCGCGTGGCGCGCAACACCCCCGATTTCCTGCCCGCCGCCGAGACGGCTCTGGGCTTTCCGATCGACGTGATCGCGGGCCGCGAAGAGGCTCGCCTGATCTACCTGGGCGTGATGCACAGCCTGCCGCCGTCGGACGACCGCCGGCTGGTGATCGACATCGGCGGCGGTTCCACCGAGGTCATCATCGGCCGCGGCTTCGAACCCAGCCTGCTGACTTCGCTCTACATGGGCTGCGTGAGCTACAGCCGGCAGTTCTTCGGCGACGCCATGGTGGACGCCCACCGCATGAAGCAGGCCGAGATGGCCGCGCGCCGCGAGATCGAAGTGATCTCCAAGCAGTATCGCAAGATGGGCTGGAAGGCCGCCTACGGTTCCTCCGGCACGGCCAAGGCGCTCTACGCCATCCTGGGCGAATGCGCTTTTTCCTCCGGCGGCATCACCCGGGCCGGCATGAACAAGCTCAAGGAGCGCATCATCCGGGCCGGCCGCGTCATCCCCGAGGAACTGCCGGGCATCAAGCCGGACCGCTCCGACGTGCTGCCCGGCGGCCTGGCCATCATGAGCGCTCTCTTCGACGAGCTGAACATCGACGTCATGCAAACGGGCGACGGCGCCCTGCGCCTGGGCGTGCTCTACGATTTGCTGGGCCGCCACGACCAGCACGACAAGCGCGACGAATCGGTGCGGCAGTTCATGAAGCGCTATCACGTCGACGCGCGCCAGGCGTACCGGGTGCGGGAAACGGCGCTGGCGTTCTTCGATGCCATTCTGCCCGGCGACAATGAAGAACACGCCGACCTGCGCCGCGCGCTGGGCTGGGCGGCCGACCTGCACGAGGTCGGCCTGTCCATCGCCCACAACGGCTATCACCGCCATTCGGCCTACGTGCTGCAGAACGCCGACATGCCGGGCTTCTCGCGCGCCGACCAGCAGTTGATCGCCCTGCTGGCGCTGGCTCACCAGGGCAAGCTGGGCAAGGTCGAGGGACTGGTGCGCGACCGGGAGCAATGGCTGGCCATTCTCAGCCTGCGCCTGGCCGTGCTGCTGTTTCGCAGGCGCCAGGACATGGCTCAATTGCCGCTCTCGGTATCGGTCAAGGGCACCTCCATCGTGGCGAAGGTGCATGGCAAATGGCTGGCAAGCCACCCGCTCAGCGATTTCACGTTGCGCGCCGAAGACGCCGAATGGCGCAAGGTCGGCTTCGCGTTCGATTTGATCGAGCACTGACCGCGGCGGCGGGTCCGCCGCCGCGCCTGGAACAGATCTAGGCCTGCGCCAGGCCGAAATGGCGGCGGTAGCGGCTGTCCATGCGATCGGTCGACAGCAGCACGGGAAAATCCGCCGCGTTGAAGTCCGGATCCCAGGCCGGTTCGCCGCAGACCCTGGCGCCCAGCTTGAGATAGCCCTTGATGAGCGGCGGCACGCGCGCAGGCAGCGTGCTGTCCAGCCGCTCGACCGGGTAGCGGTGCAGCGGTTCGATGCGCGGCGCGTCCGGGGCCTGCAGATGGCCGCAGACGGTGCGCCAGACCTCGGCCGCGGTCACGCCGCCGTCGCGCAGGCTCACGCTGGCGCAGCCCAGCACATGGCGATATCCGCCGCGGCGCAGGAACTCGGCCAGGCCCGACCAGAGCAGCATGATGGCGGCGCCGCTGCGATAGTCGGCGTGGGTGCAGGAGCGCCCCACTTCCACCAGTTGGTCGCGCATGCCGGCCAGTCCGGAGAGATCGAATTCCGACTCGGAGTAGTAGCCGCAGCCTTTGCGCGCTTTCTCGGGCGTGAGAATGCGGTAGGTGCCGACCACCCGCTTGGTGTCCAGCTCGCGCACCATGAGATGTTCGCACCAGGGGTCGAAGCGGTCCTGGTCCAGGCCATCTTCCGCGCCGGGAAAGACCGCGCCCATGTCTTCGGTAAATACGGAATAGCGCAGGCGCTGGATCTGTTCGACTTCTTCCTGGGTGAGCGCCAGGCCTACCGCCAGGCCGCGCGAATGCGCGCCTGGCCAAGCTTCGACGCCCTCGGAGGGGGTATCGATACGGGCAAATTCAAGCATTGCGCAGAACTCCTGTCATAGACGCCAGTTTGCAAGCGCGTCATGTCAGTCATCTGACTGATCCATTACATAACAGTGAATTCTATGTCCAAAATACGCGGGTTTACCCTGAATATTTATATCGACAGGGCATCGGCCAGTCTGCGTGCGCAGGACCGGGCCAGCGCCTCGTCCGGCGCTTCGACCATCAGGCGCAGCTTGGGCTCTGTTCCCGAGGCGCGGATCAGCACGCGCCCCTTGCCGGCCAGCTCGGCCTCGACCGCTACGCGGGCCGCGGCCAGACCGGCATGCGACTGCCAGTCCTGGCCGGGTTTGAGCGGCACGTTGATCATGACTTGCGGAAACATGCGCAGGTCGCCCACCCATTCGGCCAGCGGCATGCCGCCGCGGCGCAAGGCCGTGAGCACCTGCAGCGCGGCGACGATGCCGTCGCCCGTGGTGTGCCGGTCCAGGCACAGCAGATGGCCGGAATTCTCGCCCCCGTAGAGCCAGCCGCGCTCGTTGAGCATTTCGAGTACGTAGCGGTCGCCCACCTTGGCGCGCGCAAAGGGCACGCCAAGCTCCTGCAGGCGCAGCTCCAGGCCGTAATTGGTCATGAGGGTGCCGGCCACCCCGGCCACCGGCCCCGCGGACAGGCGCGAGCGCACGATGGCGTAGAGCAGTTCGTCGCCGTCGTACACGCGGCCCGCGGCATCGACCATCAGCAGTCGATCGGCGTCGCCATCGAGCGCGATGCCCAGATCGGCGCCCTGCCTGGCGACCTCCGCGGTCACGGCCTCGGGATGCATCGCCCCGACATCCTTGTTGATGTTGAACCCATCGGGCGTGGCACCGATGACATGGACCTCGGCGCCCAGTTCACGGAACACGTGGGGCGCGGTGTTGTAGGCAGCGCCGTTGGCCGCATCGATCACCAGACGCATACCGGCCAGGTCGAGATCGCCGGGGAAAGTGCTCTTGCAGAACTCAATGTAACGGCCCTGGGCATCGTCGAGCCGGCGCGCGCGCCCCAGCTCTCCCGAGCTCACGCAGCCCAGCGGATTGTCCAGCTCGGCCTCGATCCGCAACTCGACCGCGTCGGGCAGCTTCATGCCCTCGGCAGAGAAGAACTTGATGCCGTTGTCGTGAAAGGGATTGTGCGAGGCGCTGATGACGATGCCTGCCGTCAGACGCAGGGCTCGGGTGAGATAGGCCACCGCGGGCGTAGGGATGGGGCCGGCCAGGACGATGTCCACGCCGGCGGCGGCCAGGCCCGCTTCCAGCGCGGATTCGATCATGTAGCCGGAGATGCGCGTGTCCTTGCCGATGAGCACCTTGGCACGGCCCGACCGGTTGCCGTGCGCGCCGGCCAGCGCGCGGCCTGCGGCATAGCCCAGGCGCAGCGCAAACCCGGCGTTGATGACCGGGCCGCCGACTTCGCCGCGCACGCCGTCGGTGCCGAAATATTTGCGTTGCTGATTCATGCGGATAATCCTTTTTCCACTGCGCGCCATACCTTGAGCGCATCGACTGTCTGCGCCACGTCGTGCACCCGCACGATGGCGGCGCCGCGCGCCACGCAGGCCAGCGCTCCCGCCAGACTGCCCGGCAGGCGTTCCTGAACAGGCCGGCCGGTGGCCGCGCCTATCATCGATTTGCGCGACAGGCCGACCAGCACAGGATACCCATGGGCATCCAGTTCGGACAGCCTGCGCAATAACTCGTAGTTCTGGGTTTGTGTCTTGCCGAAACCGAAGCCCGGATCGAGCACGATGCGCTCACGGCCGATGCCCGCGGCCTCGCAGGCCCTCACCCGCTCGTGCAGGTACTCGCGCACCTCGCCCA